>JADKJE010000003.1:0-300000 GCA_016722515.1 Alphaproteobacteria bacterium | reverse complement strand
TTATGCCGCTGGTGAATCGTATCAAACAGCAACTCACCGGTAAAATCCAGATGCAGTGGTTCAGGCCCTAGATGCTTAAACAAAGGATGTTGACCCAACACATCCACTGCCGTTAACTCAATCAAACCAAAACGGCGCGGATCATTAAACACAATCGCCGAACCATCGGTAAAGATAAACACCACATGGTCATGTGTCTGAAAGTCCTTCTTTAATGTTCGTTCAAAACGAATCCTGCCGCTCATCCCTAAATGCAAGATCACCACACGGTTATGATCAAAGGTAAGGAGAAGGTACTTGGCTCGCCTTTCAACCGCAATAACCTGATGCTCTTTAAGCACTTGGGGTAATGCTTTAGGAATAGGAATCCGCAAATCCGGGCGACGTAATACTACCTCAGCCACGATCTTTCCGATGATCAACAGCTCTAGATTTTGCTTAATAGTTTCAACTTCGGGTAATTCCGGCATACGTTTTTCCTTAACGCGGTGTTTTGGGTATTGCACCTCGCGCCAATTCGTCAGCACGCTCATTCATGGGATGTCCATTATGCCCCTTAACCCAATGAAATTTACAGGTATGCATTTCAACAAGGTCGTGCAGTTCTTTCCATTGTTCTATGTTTTTAACAGGATCGCCACTGGCTGATTTCCACCCCCTCTTCTTCCAGTTAACCAACCATTTTTCAACGCCGTCGGATACGTAACGGCTATCCGTATAAATATCAACTCGACAAGGCCTTGTCAGTGACTTTAATCCTTCAATAACTGCCTGAAGTTCCATCCGGTTATTCGTCGTCATCACTGCACCACCACTAAGCTCTTTGAGCGTATCCCCTTTCTTAAGGATAGCCCCCCACCCCCCGGGGCCTGGATTTCCAGAACAAGCACCATCGGTGTATATTTCAATGTTGGTTAATTCACTCATGTGTATTTCACTTCATTTATTTTCATTGATTGTCAGACCATAACCGGTAGCCAATCGCTTACCGGATGCTGCTGGTGGAAGGCAAGTTTAGTACTATACTCATGAGGATTTTTAACTTTGACCAATGCCCCAGGCACCTGATTGATAAAATCATAAGAACGGGTGAGCAGAAAGCGAATTGCAGCACCACGCAACAACACCGACAGCGCACTGATTTCCGTTTCTGAAAGCGGACGTTGTCGATGGTAGGCTTTCACCAAAGAAGCCGCAAAATTCGGCTTAAAATTCCAGGCTGGGTCAAAACACCACGCGTTAATACAGATCGCTAAATCATAAGCAAAATAATCGGTACACGCAAAATAGAAATCAATAACGCCGGTGAGTGTTTCGTCTTCAAAAAAAACATTATCGGGAAACAAATCAGCGTGAATAACACCTCGCGGAATATCAAAATCCCAGGATACATTTAAAAAGTCCAACTCCTTGTTAATCATCGATTCCAAAGCGGGATCTACAAGGTTTAACTTGGTAGCCATTTTATCAAAAAGCTGTTGCCAGCCTTTTATTGAAAGATCATTTTGTCTAGTCTGGTGAAATCCCTCAACGGCATTGTGCATGTTGGCTAGTTGTTCTCCAAGCGCCGGCAAATGGAATCCTTCGATATGTTCAACTCCCCGGCCGTGAAGAAAGCTAACAATCACGGCAGGTTTATTTGCCAATACGCTAAACAGGCGTCCATCTTGATCTATCATTGGTTTAGGACAAGCAATCCCGCAAGAAGCCAGGTATTTTTTAAGTTCAATAAAAAACGGTATATCCTTTTCATTCACTCGATTCTCAAAAAGAGTCAGGATAAATTTCCCCTCAGAGGTAATGATCAGGTAATTCGTGTTTTCAATCCCCTCTTGGATAGGATGGAACTCACGGAGCTCACCCAGCGTATATTGAGCCAGAAATTGTGTAATATCGTTTCTAGAAAGGCGGGTATAAACGGCCACCAGACGTCTCCTGTGAATGATCAGATCACGAGCCTAAACCACTTTCTTACTTTTTTCTAGCCTCGTCTTATGTTATAACTAGAAAAAAGAAGGAATGTTATGGTTCATGATCCCAAGCCTGTTGTTGCAACCCGTAAATCAATTAAAATCAATGTGCAAAAAGGTAACCTGTATCATTGGTGTGCGTGTGGACGCAGCCAAAATCAGCCTTTTTGTGATGGTTCACACAAAGATACCGGCTTTAAGCCTGTGGCTTATACGCCCGAACACGATCAATTGGTTGGCTTTTGCGGATGCAAATACACCAAAACCGCTCCACTGTGTGACGGTGCGCATAAATGCCTTCCTGAAAATGTCTAACATTTAAATTTAATCTGTATCGTTTATTTCATTTAAAAAAAGCTTATGTCACTTCATTCTCCCATTCTACATATTTTGTTTGATCGTGGTTTTATCCACCAAACAACCGATGAGGCAACCCTTGATGCACTTTTGGCAAAAGAAAACGTTACTTTTTATGTAGGCTTTGATTGCACGGCTGATTCACTGCATGTGGGTAGCCTGATCCAATTGATGATGGTGCGCCATTTTCAAAAACAGGGGCATAAACCTATCATTCTTCTAGGAGGCGGTACCACTAAAGTAGGCGACCCATCCGGTAAAGATGAATCACGCAAACTACTGACCGATGAAATCATCGCTGCTAATATTGCCGGCATTAAACGCACTATCAGTAAATTTGTGACGTTTGGTGATAGCGGTCATGATGCCATTTTGGTGAATAATGCCGATTGGCTTAGCTCTTTAGGCTACATCGATTTTCTGCGTGATATCGGCAGCCATTTCTCAGTCAATCGTATGCTCACCTTTGATAGCGTGCGCCTGCGTTTGGAAAGGGAACAAAATTTAAGTTTCCTGGAGTTTAATTATATGCTCCTACAAGCCTATGATTTTGCGGAGCTCAATAAACGCCACCAATGCCGTTTGCAGCTTGGCGGTTCTGACCAATGGGGTAATATCGTCAATGGTGTAGAATTAAATCGTCGCCTTGGCTTAAACGAAAGCTATGGTTTAACCACCCCCTTATTGACTACAGCCAGCGGCGCTAAAATGGGCAAAACAGCTCAAGGGGCGATCTGGCTGGATAACGATAAATTATCTGCATATGATTACTGGCAATTCTGGCGCAACACCGACGACCGCGATGTGGGCCGATTCTTGAGGCTGTTCACCGAATTACCGCTAGCCGATATTATCGCATTGGAAGATCGCGATATTAACGAAGCCAAAAAGCGCCTGGCTACCGAAGCTACCGCCTTGTGCCATGGTAGGGATGCCGCCAATCATGCCGAAGAAACCGCTCGTAAAACATTTGAAGAACACCAACTTGGTGATAATCTTCCTACCTATGACCTCACAGACGAAGATTTAAACCTCCCTGCATATCATTTATTTAAACAGGTTGGTCTGGTTGCATCCAGCAGCGAAGCACGACGTTTGATTGAAGGTGGCGGTGGTAAAATCAATGATCTGGCTATTGCAGATCCTTCTCATCTGACAAAGGATCTTCTTCGTCAGCATGAATCCCCTGCTAAATTATCAGCGGGAAAAAAGAAGCATGTCAGAGTTCAGTGGATCCGAAACCAGGAATAAGATCTAGAAATGGTATCTTAATCCGGCTTCTACTCCGCTAGACACAAACGAGTCGAGTTTCACTTCACCCCCCACTCCTTTGAATTTGCTGGAGGCAACTCCCAAATAGCGATAGCCAAGCGTTATATCGGTTTGTGGCATGCTCGATGGAGTAAACGAAATACCGGCCATTGCCTGGTAAGCCATGTTGTTATCCGAACTACTTGTATTACCCAAACCATTGCTGGTTGGAAAATTCAACCGGGCCCAGCCAAGGCCGCCACCTACATACGATGTAATCCCCCGAGTCGCGCGCATATCATAATAGATATTTCCCATAGCTGTGGTCATATTCAAATGACCATTGGGATCTGGATTGACCGATCCAGAATTATTTACTTTGTCCAAACCGAACGTATGATAACCACCTTCTGCTTCAAATCGTACAGCACCTGAACGGTTATTTAACATCGTGGGGCGGAAACCTAGCGCAACGTTCCCACCATAACCTTTATCATAATGGACACTACCCGTTGTCAATCCTGATACATCTTCTTGATTAGCCACCGACACATCTCCGCTGACACTTACATATAAATTGGCAGCACCTGGTCTTGCTGCATAAGCCGATAAAGCAGAGAGTGTTGATATCAAAAGTACGGGTAATGCTGAGTATTTCATAAAACATCCTGAAAATTAAAGCCTCAGCCATTGTTTAAAGGATAAACGTTAAGCAAATATAAACAAGCAACGATCGTGCATGGATTTGCGCTGGTCGCGTAATCAGTGTTATGCTGGGTCTCCAACCTTCTAAAGCAGCACTCGCCTACGGCTCCATATTACTTTAACAGGTTAAGAGGAAGGAGTTTGGAGGGGATCAATATAATGTTTGATTGCTCGAGCGTCACCCTAGGTTTGGAATATTGGCGGTTCCCACACACTCCGTCTTCGACTGATTATAACCCGACTAAATTCTCTGCAAACGCACGGGCTTCAAAAGGACGCAAATCATCAATCCCCTCACCGACCCCGATGGCATACAAATTAATACCAAATTCTCTGGCAAGGGAAACAACAACACCGCCTTTGGCCGTGCCATCTAACTTCGTCACAATGAGCCCATCTACTGCAATAGCAGATTGGAATTCTTTGACTTGCTGGTGGGCATTTTGACCGGTGGTCGCATCAAGTACTAATACAGTATGATGAGGAGCCGATGCGTCGAGTTTTTTGATCACCCGCACCATTTTACCTAATTGTTCCATCAGGTTGGACTTAGTATGTAACCTGCCAGCTGTATCAACCAGTAAAACATCAATCCCTTCCAGTTTAGCTTTTTCAAGTGCTTGAAAAGCAACACTCGCTGGATCTGCAGCTTCTGCTCCCATGACGATTGGGCATCCTACTCGATTAGCCCACACTTCAAGTTGCCCAACAGCAGCGGCTCGAAACGTATCGCAGGCAGCCATCATCACCGATAGACCTTGCTGCTGGTAATAAGAAGCCAGTTTACCAATGGTCGTTGTTTTACCATTACCGTTAACACCAGCGACTAGAACAACATGCGGACGATGCTGTGGATTAATGTGAAGTGGTTTTGCAACCGGAGTCAAGAGGTCGGTTATTTTATCTGCCAGAAAATGCTTCACTTCTTCAGGACTGATGTCTTTTTCGAATTTTGCTGCAGACAGTGCCTGGACAATATCGCTGGCCGTTTTTACCCCCATGTCGGAAATGATGAGCAAATCCTCTAAATCATCAAGTGCTTCTTTGTCTAATTTGCGTTTAGTGAAAATATCGGCAATACCCGATGATAACTTACCGGCTGATTTACCAAGGCCTGATTTAAGCCTACTCAAAAACCCAGCTGGCTCGTTGGCTGTTTCGGTTGTGTCTAATTGAACAGATGTTTCAACAGTGCTGTTTTTAACCGGCTGCTCGGTTTTAGTGCGGTGGAATAATTTAAACATGCTCTTTCCTTAACCAGTAACGCGCCCATAGAGAACACCGTCTTCCAAATGAGTCACCGTTGCTTTGATTAAAGAACCAACGTCAAACTCACCCTCTAATTTTATTTCCGCATGATCTTCTGTTCTGCCCATGCCGGATGATTCTATCAGAATGTCATATGTATTTCCGATTTTCTTTTCAAGGAAAGAACAAAAAATAGTGGTTCCTAGCGCACGCAACCTGGCCGCCCTGCTTTTACGATCAGCGACAGGAACCTGTGGCATTTTTGCTGCCGGCGTTCCTTGACGCGCCGAGTAAGGAAACACATGTAAATAGGGTATGCCTATTTGTTCTACGAGATCCAGCGTGTTTTGAAACATCTCTTCGGTTTCGGTAGGAAAGCCTGTGATAATATCCGCCCCGAACACAATATCAGGGCGAAGCCGTTTAGCCTTAGCACAAAAATCAAACACATCCTGGCGTAAATGCCGCCGTTTCATACGCTTGAGAATCATATCATCGCCAGCTTGAATACTTAAATGCAAGTGCGGCATCAATCTAGGTTCAGCGGTTAACAAGCTCAAAAAGTCCTCACTCAGTTCTGCAACATCGACCGACGATAATCTCAACCGAGATAATTCGGGTACTAATTTAAGAATGCGGCGTATGGCTTCTGTTAAGGTGGGCTGGCCTGGCAAATCTTCACCATAACCCGAAATATCAACCCCCGTTAAAACCACCTCTTTAAAGCCATTGGCTACCAATTCACGTACACGCTCAACAATATCCCCCAGCGGAACCGACCGGTTATTGCCGCGGCCAAAGGGAATAATACAGAAGGTGCAACGGTGGTTACAGCCATTCTGGATTTCTAAAAATGCCCGCGTTTTTCCTTCAAAACTACTGACCAGGTGGGCAGCCGTTTCTTTAATCATCATAATGTCTTGAACCTGTGCCTTGGGGCGTGATTCCTGCTCTATGTGCGGAAGCAGCGACTGGTAGGAAGCTGATTCTAGTTTTTCGATGTTACCAAGCACATGATCAACTTCTGGCATGGTAGCATAAAAATCAGGATTAATTTGGGCCGCACATCCCGTCACTATAATAGATGCATCAGGTTTTTGCCGGCGGGTTTTACGGATCGTTTGACGTAATTGTTTTTCGGCTTCCTGGGTAACGGCACAGCTATTGAGAACAATAACCTCTCCCGCAGGCGCAGCTCCGCCGAGGGCCTTTTTAATCACCTCACCTTCAAAACTATTTAAGCGGCAGCCAAAATTGATAACCTGGTATGTCATAGATTCCTTAAGAAAATGCCCCCCCCCCCTCCTCTTTAGTGCAGAGAACAGCGGAGGAAGAAGCATTATCCGTTTAAATAAAACGAAATTATACCACAACCCTATACATCTCAACAGCCTAAATTGACTTTACTTGAAAAGCGATGTAGAGATTTTAAGACATCAACGGTTTATAATGGAAAATTATGCACCCTCAACAATCTCTTTCCCTCGCTAAATGGCTCCTCTTTTGTGCATTAATGGTAGGCATGATGGTCTGGATCGGGGGGGTGACGCGCCTTACGGACTCGGGATTATCGATTACACAATGGAAACCCATTACCGGTGGTATGCCACCCATTACCCAGGCCAACTGGGACCATCTTTTTAACGAATACCAGCAGACACCCGAATTTAAACTGGTAAACAGAAACATGTCACTTTCGGAGTTCAAAAAGATTTTTTGGTTTGAATGGACTCATCGGCTGATTGGTCGACTGACCGCTATGGTATTCTTTATCCCATTTGTTTATTTTCTTCACCTTCGGGCCATTAACAAAAAGCTGATGTTGCAATTACTGGGCGTATTATGCCTGGGTGCACTCCAAGGCGCCATGGGGTGGTACATGGTTAAAAGTGGCCTGGTAAACCGAGTGGATGTCAGCCAATACCGTTTGACCGCCCATTTATTAATTGCGTTTTCTCTTTATGCATCGCTGATATGGCTCTCGCTTTCGCAAACGGATCAAGCTTATCCTCCCGATCGAGATTTAATCCCTGTCAAATTACGGCTGATATCCTTTATCATTACAGCCCTTATCTTTACTCAAATTGGCTTGGGAGGCTTCGTAGCAGGCCTAAAAGCGGGTTATCTGTACAATACCTTCCCATTAATGGGAGATCATTTCCTACCTCCAGAATATAATACACTGGTGCCTTTTTATAAAAATTTCTTTGAAAATCATGCCCTGGTACAATTTAACCACCGTATTCTTGCCTATGTTACCTTTATAAGTATTTGCCTTTTTTGGTTTTTTTCGCTAAAATACCCACTCACTCCCGTCCTGAAACAGGCGATTACGGTTCTTTTGATAGTTGGGGTATGTCAAGTGCTCCTCGGTATAGCAACATTGCTTTCTTTTGTTTCTATTCCGATAGCTTCCCTTCATCAAATGGGCGCTGTATTATTGTTTGGTACGGCTATTTTTATCAATCACCGGATGGTTAACACTCATCTCCCCGTATAGCACATGAAACCCGATTACGACCTGTATTTTAAAGACGCCATTGAAACTGTTAAACGTGAAGGCAGATATCGAGAATTTGCCGATATTCTGCGCCAAGCTGGCCAGTTCCCTTGTGCTAAAAATTATAAAACCGGCCAGGAGGTTGTAGTTTGGTGCAGCAATGATTATTTGGGCATGGGACAAAATCCTGATGTTATTGAAGCCTGCGTTGCGACCACTAAAGCAACGGGCGTTGGTTCCGGTGGAACCCGTAATATTTCAGGTAACAGCCATTCAATCATGGCTTTAGAAAAAGAATTATCTAATCTTCATCACAAAGAGGCGTCCCTTGTTTTCACCTCAGGTTATGTCGCTAATGACACAACCCTGACGACTTTGGGTCATATTATGCCAGACATGGTGTATTTATCGGATGAACTTAACCATGCTTCAATGATTCATGGAATGCGCAATAGCCGCCGCGAAAGGCTCGTCTACCGCCATAATGACATGACTCATTTAGAAGAATTACTTGCATCCCTTCCCCTTAACTCCCCCAAAGTCATAGCGTGTGAAGCTATTTATTCAATGGAAGGTGATATCTCAAAGTTAAAAGACATTTGCGATTTGGCAGACAAATATAACGCAATGACGTATCTCGACGAAGTCCATGCGGTTGGCATGTATGGTCCAACAGGTGCAGGTATTGCTGAACAATTGGGTGTCATGCACCGTATTAGCCTTATTCAGGGAACCCTGGCCAAGGCATTTGGTGTCATTGGCGGTTATATCAGCGGGTCGGCTACGCTTATCGATGCTATCCGCAGTTATGCTCCAGGCTTTATCTTTACCACATCGTTGCCGCCTGCCCTTGCAGAAGCCGCACGCATCAGTATTCAAACGGTTAAATCGACTCCCGAGTTACGGGCCAAGTTGCATGAACGCGTCGCGACATTAAAATCAAAATTACGCTCAACCAATATTTCATTTATTGATGAGCCCAGCCATATCATGCCAGTGCTGGTTGGTAATGCTGTGCTTTGCAAAGAGATCTCTAAAATATTGCTTGATGAGTTTAGCATCTATGTCCAGGCAATCAACTATCCGACGGTTCCTAAAGGAGCCGAACGCCTGCGCATCACGCCGACTCCCCTGCATACGGACCAGATGATGGATGATTTGGTGAGTGCCTTGAAGGATATCTTTACACGGCAATGTTTAAGCCACGCGGCTTAGATTTGATCCCGACCTATTCGGCTTTTTTTCTTCGGTATGAGACGAAAGCGAGTACTTCACAAAAATGCTGGATATTCAAAAAAGCAATATCTAGCCCGGATATTTCATCAAGCAGTCCATGTCTGATTAATTCTGTCGAGTGGTTGCTTTTTCCTGTTTTCGTCAATGGGACACCCGAGAGAGATTTTAGAGATCGATCAACTTTTTTCCTGACTTCTGTCAAATGTGAGGCTGTTTGGTTTTATTTTTAATAGAATCATTTAATGACAGCATGTTGCCTTCACACCGCACCGGCCTTCGCCCCACCCCTCCTCCGAGAGGTGGGGTGGTGGGAGGTGACTCCGGATATTGGTCTTCCTAGCTTTCCAGCTCAATATCCGTATCCGTCATGTCGTCTGCTTCAATTTTAGAGGGTTTCCTTTTGGGATGAGCAACAGCTTCCATGCCAAATTGCAGCACACCTTCCTTACAGTTAACCGTAACCTTGCCGCCTTTGCTGAGTTTCCCAAATAAAATTTCATTGGCTAAAGGTTTTTTGATTTTTTCTTCTATGATTCTTTCCAGTGGGCGAGCACCATTGAGTGGGTCATAACCAGTTTCAGACAAGAATGTCCGAGCCTCATTATCAACTTCAATACGTACATTACGATCCGCTAACTGCTCTTCAAGGTTAATCACAAATTTATCAACCACTTTCATGACGACATCGGTTGTCAATGACTTGAACGGAACAACGGCATCCAACCGATTGCGGAATTCTGGGGAAAAAAGGCGACGTATGGCATCTTTATCCTCATCTTCCCTGCTATCCCTACCAAAACCAAGCGGAGCACGGCTTAATTCTTCAGCACCAGCATTGGTGGTCATAATGATCATTGAATTACGGCAGTTAACTGTTTTTCCATTACTGTCCGTCAATTGGCCATAATCCATAACCTGTAACAGAATATTATAAATATCCTGATTGGCTTTCTCAATTTCGTCCAACAAAATCACAGCGTAAGGATGTTTAGCAATGGCATCCGTTAGCATACCACCTTGCTCATATCCTACATATCCTGGAGGGGCGCCAACCAGACGGGCAACCGAATGTTTCTCCATATATTCAGACATATCAAAACGCACCAATTCCATACGCATTTTTTGCGCCAATTGCTTAGCAAGTTCTGTTTTACCAACCCCAGTTGGCCCTGAAAATAAGTAACAACCAATCGGCTTTTCTGGGTTACGTAAGCCAGCTCGCGAAAGTTTGATGGAATCGACCAATACTTCTACAGCTCTATCTTGTCCGTAGATAATCGATTTTAATTCATGTTCAAGATGTTGAATGACCTCTGAATCATCCATAGAAATCGATTTCACCGGAACATTAGCCATTCGTGCCACAATCTCTTCAATTTCTTTAACGGTAATAGTCGTGACTTTACCATTATTAATAAGTTTTTGGCGAGAACCTGCTTCATCGATCACATCAATGGCTTTATCCGGTAATTTTTTATCCAGTAAAAATCTGCTTGATAATTTAACCGCCGATTCCAAGGCAGCGTTGGTATAGCGCACCTGGTGGTGATTTTCATAATAAGGTTTTAAGCCACGCAAAATTTTAACTGTAGCCTCTTTAGATGGCTCTTTGATTTCAACCATTTGAAAACGACGAACCAAAGCACGGTCTTTCTCAAAATGGCTGGTAAAATCTTTGTGCGTCGTTGAACCGATGCAACGGAAAGCACCTCTAGCAAGTGCAGGTTTTAACAGATTTCCAGCATCCAGCGCACCACCCGTAGTGGCCCCAGCACCAATCAAGGTGTGGATTTCATCAATAAAGAGTACGGCATGAGGCAAACGTTCGATTTCTTTAATAACCGATTTAACGCGCTCTTCAAAATCTCCACGATACCTGGTTCCTGCAAGCAGCAACCCAATATCAAGCGAAAAGATAACGCTGTTTAACAATACATCTGGCACGTTACCTCGTACAATCCGTTGTGCCAAACCTTCAGCGATAGCCGTTTTACCCACACCAGGATCACCTACATAGAGTGGGTTATTTTTAGTACGGCGGCACAAAACTTCAATGGTACGTTCGATTTCTTTTTCACGACCAATCAGCACGTCAATCTTGCCTTCAACAGCTCTCTTATTCAGATTGATGCAATAATTTGCTAAGGCGCTGCCTTCTTTACTAGATGATTCCGATCCCATGGAAGGCTGAATTGCTTTAGCCCGATCCTGATCCTGATCAAATTCAAACTCAATTTCAATTTCCGGCTCATTATTAATAGAATCATTCATATTTCGCAGAGACTTGCTATCTTTTGAGGCAATGCTATTACGTGAAATATAATTAATAACATCCAAGCAGGTGATATTTTGTTCATGCAAGAAATAAACTGCATGAGATTCACGTTCTGAAAAAATTTCAGCAAGAACATTTGCCCCCGTCACTTCCCTTTGACCAGAAGCATGGACATGAATAGCCGCGCGATGTATCACCCGTTGAAAACCTGCCGTTGGTTTAGCTTCGGCAATTTCGTCCAAAATCAATGCTGAAAATCCATTCCGCAAGAATTCATGCAAACTTTCTTCAAGCCCCACGACATCAGCCCCACAGCCCATCATGACATTACTAGCATCTGGATCTTCCAACAATGCAAGTAACAAATGCTCAAGCGTAGCATATTCATGACGATAGCCTTTGGCGATATCGAGTGCCCTATGCAAACTAAGCTCTAGGTTTTTTGAAAGCATATGCACCTTCCTTACGAATGACACAATCAAATATATTGTGATGTTGTTTACTGAATTCCCGTACTTCGGCTACCTTGTTCTCAGCCACTTCCCTGGTAAATGAACCGCAAATAACGGTACCATTATCCAACAGATCTTGACTGAGTTGACTCGCTCTTTTCAAATCTAAATGAAAAAAGCTTTGCAGTATTTGTTTAACGGCGGATACTGATGGCTTTGTCTTAACGACCAGTACAATATGATACATCGATGGCCTTTGTTTGCTCTGCTGTAGCGTATCCACAGTCTGGCTTACAGGTTGCTGCTTTGTTTTGGCTGCGCTCATCGTCTTTTTTGAAGGCGTTGATGAAGTCATTTTATCCTGCATATAGATCCCTAGTTATAGCGTTTCTTTTCATATCGACGACATGTATGCCATCATGTCTAACACTAGCAGGGATTTCTTAGCGAAGGGTTAAGTGGGAATACCTTGTTTAGCAGAGGCCAAAGGATGAACATCCGTTAACCTCCAAAGGTATCCTATTGATCTAAATCAGCTCTTTTGGATTCAATGCACTATAGAGGGTATGACATAAAAGTCACACCCTGTCGAAATGCTTATAAAAATATCTATCAACCTCATCCTCTATGGAATATTTTCTTGATTGAAAAAGAGAGGATAATATTCACATTAACATTGAAATAATCCATTGAATACAATAGAATTTCTGAATAATAATCTTTGGGACAAAATATTCGCCATGAAATCGCAAAATCAACCCTCTCCATTAATATTGAGTAGCTTGGGGCAACCATCAACATCCAAGCGTAAGTACTACTGGCATATTTTGTCGGATTCATCCAATGAGGTTCCACTTACGAAGCATATCACTGCTTCTTATCTTCATAATTTAGCGATAACAGATCCTGGGTTTAAGCTGCCTTACCCAGGTTCAAAAGGCCATTATTTGAGAAGCATTTCGCGGCCTCTATCGCCGAGATCCTATCTGACAAAGACATCTCTTGCGCTTATTGCACACATTGCATTATCTCAAGGTCAGGAAAATACTCACACAGGTATTAACCAGCTTATAAGCCAGTTTTCACAGGACACCCCGAAAGAGCAACTTCAAACGAAGATCGCGCTACTAAAAGTAGGTAAAAAGTCACAAAATCTACCTTTAGAAGGCGACTTAAAGCCATTTAATAAGGCCTTAAGTTTTTTCAGAAAACGCTACCGTACTCTTATTCATGAAATCACAACTAACTTTGATACCAAATCAACGTTAGAAGGCAATGGTGACATATTATGGAATCCTACCAAACTATTAGTCCAGGCACAGCTTTCATCGCAGAGTAAAACAAAAAGCCTGCGTTTTCAAACGCTATTGAGTAAATATGTCCACATTGCCAGTATCATCGAAAAAGGGAGCCCATTATCTGCCAATGAAAAATTCTATTTTGACCAATTATCACAAATCATGTTACGTGAACTTTCCCGGCAAACAATATCCCAGGATTTAACTATATTTAGCGGAGATAAGGTCGAAGATAAGCGGGGAAAAAGTACCTTTAATCTTCTTTATGAAAATAGCCAGTCGTTAAGGTATTTTGTGGAACAAACCGCTCAGATAGATTCGACTTCATGGCAATTGACATGCAAACATATTGATACGGTAAAACAATTCTTAGAGGCTCGCAATCCTGCCATTAAAATCACTCAACAGGGTGGCCTTCTAAGCGATGGTGAAAAAGCATCCAATGGCGTTAATCCTCAGGATTCAAGATTACGACCGATCCATAATCCGTTAAGTCAGGAAGATGTATTCATCTCAACAACACCAACAATAAAACCCATATCTGACATGCTTCCCTCCCCGCAACCAGTACCTGTCGTCATCAAATCGACTACGCCACACGCTATTGCTATTGATCCATCCACTGTCCCCACTCCCATTAAGACTTTGCATACAGCAACCATAGAACTGAGTAAACCAACCATTCCAAAAGACTATCTTTTTTTAGAATTCAAACATTATCTTCAAGAAAATCACGGTAAGGATGTTATCCATCTAGATATGATGAAAGAAGGCTATTTGACCAATCTTTACACACTTATGGATGTTAACAACATGAAAACATCTCTGACAAAAGAGTTTGAACTTTATTCTATATTCAATTTTCTACTGAATACGGTTTACTACTCCCCTTCACCAAGGCAACTAACGAAATCAGACTATGACCAATGTCTCTCACGTGCTATTACCGATAATCAAATTGCGGTTAATATTCTATTTCAATATACGGGTAGCGAGCCCCATACGAGCTCTCCCAAAATGGTCGAAACATTTAAGGTTCTAAGAAACCATATTGATTGCGCGCGATTTGGTGAAATCGACGTCCCTATTATGGATATTGATGGTTTGAGAACGGCATTTCGGGTTTTTTCGGACCAGCAATATCCCTTAAATTCTAACCATGCGCAATTTATTGGACAGTTTTCAAGTCTTTTAAAAATCCAACGAGCCGATCTCACGTACAAGCATTCATTCTCCTCTCAGTATTCCGTTAAATCGGCAAGAGGTTCCCAACCAGGCTCTAGTGGAATTGTTTATCATTAAATTCATAGGATGAATTACACCCTTATTCCATAAGATCGCTGCCGCTTTTGTGCATCAAGGTGGTCAACCCAATGATTGTTATTAGGGTGATAGTCAATACGATTTGTCAATTGCTTAGGTAGAGGCTTTTTATCCTCTAACCGCTGTAACTGCCTTTGGTTTTGATTATGTTTGAGGGAAGTGCCAACGCCTGCACAGGTTGCAATAGCGGTAACAACTAGAGCCACCAGAACAAATAATATATTCGTAAATAGAGCAAAGCCAATAACAGTACATGTTGTCCCAATGACAGGAATGCCGAACCCGATAACCTCCGTTGGCCAGATATTTCGGTAACGCTTATGGGCAGACATTTGCTTTTGGTTAGGTGTTGGGATTGGTGTAAGGGGTAAAGTACGCTGCTTACTGTCTAATGGCGCTGTTTGTTGTTTACGCTTACCTATTCCATTTTTTTCTTTTTCATGACGCGGCTTGATTGCAGGAACGACTTGAGCCACAGGCATAGCCAGGAGGGCGGGTGCTTTTATTTCCCTAACGCCGATAACCTCGTCTCTTTCATCAATTTCACTAGACTCGTAGTCACTGTCTATATGGCTGCTTGAACTTAAGTCTTCGGAATCAAGATGCTCTGAATGATGGGATGCCTCATTTTCTGCAACATTGTTAAAGGCAAATGGGTCAACCGTAATCTGCACCCCTAAATGCGTTGCAAACCATCGCAAATGCTCATCTTTCCATTTAAGAGTACGGATACAACAATCAATCACCTCTTTTGGATTATCCGGTGTTATCGGTAACTCATTCAGTTGGTCATACTGATCTTGAAACTCTTGGCATCCGTCGCTTAACAACGTTCTTAATGTAGATTTCACCCCTTCTGTAAGTTCGTTTCCTGACGAATTAATACGCACTATGATCGTTAGTATTGGATCAATTTTTCGCTGCAAATTTAATTCTTCATTCTCACCTATGAATGCTTTTAATTTGCCAATCAATTCAGCAACCGTATTATCCACATGGACTATTTTTTCATAAACCGCTGGCAATCTTTTGTATAGTTCCCAGGTGTTTTCCATGCGCTCTCTAACGTCTCTTATCTCGGGTGCGCGAGCCTCTAAATGCTTACCTAAATCTCCAAATTCAACCTGTGTACCAATGCGATTATTTTTCCATGCATTTATCGCTATCGATAAACGCACTACTTCTTTGTTAATGAAGAGTTTTTCGTTTGGTTCAGCATCTGCATATTGGTCTACAAGGCGTTTTACCTCAGAGACTTTACGTTCTAATTCATCAGCAAGAGTGTAGATAGAATGAACCTGAGCACTTAAATTCTTCGCTTCTTCTTCTGCAGAAGGAAGCTTTGCTTCAGGTTCAACATTACTTTTGTTATTAAAAATTTCGCTATTCATCCTTTCTTTAACTTCCAGAGGTTTGAAATACAGCTTCTGAAGGATATCAAGTGACTCATCAATGAGTGTTTGATGAAAAGGACTCTCGGGAAGACCATCGTTTAATGTGACTAACTTTTGGTGCTCAGAAACAAAAGCATCGCTTTGTGTTTGTTGATGAATACGATACAAGGAGAGCGTATTTTGGATAGATAATTGCAATTCGAAAACGGTTAAACGGCATTGCTCCTCGCTTATGCGTTTCAACTCCTTAAAATACGTCACTTGAATATGTTCTTTAAGGGATTCCACCTCATTTTCATCAATACTTTGACCATCATAGTCAAGATTTCCATCTGGACCACATATATTGTTCAAGTACGTATGGTATTCACTAAACTTGGGGTCCTGTTTTTCCAATCGAAAATGGCCACGATAAAGGGCTAACGCTGTAATAACAGCGCTATCAATAGCCCTCCTTATCTCTTCTAAAGAAAAGACAGTCTCATCATCCCCCCGGATCATCGCTTTCATCTTCTTCTCTTCTACTCTCTATCCCTAATGATAAAGTTTTTTAAATATAAATGCATCCTTAAAATTTTTCCTGTCTTCTGCCCATTAGTGCGGTTTGAGGGCCTTGAAGATATTGCCGTAATAAGCTGAGGCAGTTCATCTAACCAGGCTTTTCCTTTTTCTGCATAAATACTGATAATGTTGGAACGGAAGGTGTTCATAGACTCTCCTTCACAATAACATCGTAAGGCTCTGCCAGCTTATTTTCTTGTTTTCGTCGGCTACTGAGATTTGAAATTTCAGATCATTATAAATCAATATGTTATTGAATGATAAAATTCTATTTGGGTGTCTTGCGGAAATTTAGTATGTGCCTTTGATGTACATGCGATCCTAGAAGAACAAGAGCGGTAGCCTTAGTATCCCGATTATAGAAAAGTTCCGAGAGACCTATAAGGTTGTCGAAACAGTAGGTTGCGCAGCACTCCCTGTCACTCCTCCTCTGGTGAGGAGGGGTGTTGGGGAGGTGGGAAGGCAACATGCTGTCATTCAATGATTCTATTAAAAACGAAACCAAACAGCCTCACATTTGGCAGAAGTCAGGTGAAAGTTTTTTTACTAATGTTGAAAATCAAGGTCACAGCCTCCTGTGAACCTTGCTAAAATCGCCACCACAGCTCCACATCTTTAAGCCCTCGCACACTGTATGCCTGTTTGCGTTCATGTTTAGGAACACGCGTATCCAGTGGTGGAAATAAGCCAAAATTAACATTCATGGGTTGAAAGGTTTCAAAGGTTGCATCGCCCGTGATATGGCGAATCAAAGCACCTAAAGCCGTGGTTGGCGGAGGTGCAACCATTTGTTTGTCCTGGTATCGACAAGCAATAAAAATTCCTGCCAATAATCCCATAGCGGCACTTTCCACATAGCCTTCTACTCCGGTTATTTGCCCGGCAAAACGAATATGCGGATGTGACTTAAGAGCTAATGAATAATCCAGTAACGATGGGCTGTGGATAAACGTATTGCGATGGATACCGCCTAAGCGTTCAAACTCAGCATTCTCAAGGCCAGGAATCATTCTAAACACACGCTGCTGCTCACCATATTTAAGCTTGGTTTGAAAACCAACCATATTATATAAGGTCCCCTGGGCATTATCCTGCCTTAATTGTACCACGGCATAAGGCTTAATATCAGGTTGAAAAGGGTTGGTAAGGCCAACTGGTTTCATAGGGCCAAAACGTAGGGTTTCCCGTCCGCGTTCAGCCATGACTTCAATAGGTAGGCATCCTTCAAAATACGGTGTGTTTTTTTCCCATTCTTTAAATTCAGTTTTCTCTCCAGCCAAAAGTGCATCGATAAACGCCTCATATTCATCTTTGGTCATCGGGCAATTAATGTAATCTTTGCCCTCGCCTTTATCGTAACGTGATTGAAACCATACTTTAGTAAAATCAATGCTTTCCTTAGAAATGATCGGAGCTATGGCATCAAAGAAAGAAAGGTAGTCACTGCCTGTTGCTTTCATAATAGATTGTGACAACGCGTCCGAAGTGAGTGGACCAGTAGCAATAAGCACCTGTCCCCACGATTCATCAGGCAATGTGGTTACTTCCTCTGAAACAAAGGTAATTAAGGGATGACTACGCAGGGTTTGGTCAATCGATTGTGAAAACTGATCCCTATCAACTGCCAGCGCCGAACCGGCAGGAAGACGATTGTTATCGGCGGCTCTCAGCACCAACGAACCACATCTGCGCATCTCTTCATGCAACAAACCAATGGCACTGGATGCATCATCATTACGAAACGAATTTGAACAGACCAATTCTGCACACAACGCTGTTTTATGGGCAAAGGTAAGCTGTTGCTCGCAACGCATTTCATGAATAATGACCGGAACACCCCGCGAAACCAACTGCCAGGCAGCCTCACTCCCAGCCAGTCCTGCACCAATAATATGAACGGGATTCGTCATGCTAATGCCCTAATTAAATATCTAAATTCTCTACATGCAAGGCATTGGCTTGAATAAAGTCACGTCGTGGCTCAACAACATCGCCCATCAACGTAGAGAAGGTCTCCTCGGCTTTATCCTCTTCTGTCACTTTTACCTGTAAAAGCGTACGGACATCCGGATCCATAGTGGTACTCCACAATTGTTCCGCATTCATCTCACCCAATCCTTTAAAACGCTGGAATGACACACCTTTACGGCCATAAGCCATCACGGTTTCAAATAAATGCGAAGGCGAATGGACAGCGACTTCTTCACCACGAATATGCAGCACACCTGATTGCGAGGTGTAATTTAAGAAAAGATTGACGGCTTCCTGTAATTTTTGTGCTTCATGGCTTTGGCAGGCAGCACGGTCTAAGACAAATATTTCACGGACGCCTTTCACTTGGCGCTCTACCTGTAGATTACCTTCTGTCGTCATCGTGCCTACCCACACCACCTCATCATCATTGGCCTGCATACGGCTTAATGTTTCAGCAACCGCTTGGGCAAGTGTAAGATTAAATTCAGCTCCAGGCTCAAAGGCACGGTTTAACACAGCCGCTTCAGCCAATGATTCAGGCATACGGCGTGAGAATGATTTTAACAGATGGTCAAAATGGCCAGCCTTACCAACCAATTCGCGCAAATCTTTTTGTGAATGCTGGGTTCCACCAATCTCAAGCACAGCCTCAGAAAGCGCGGTATCCATGAGATAATTTTCCATAGCCGTATCGTCTTTAAGGTAAAGTTCACTCTGACCACGCTTTACTTTATAAAGTGGAGGCTGGGCAATATAGAGATAGCCTTTTTCAATGAGATCACGCATCTGGCGATAAAAGAAAGTCAACAGCAAGGTACGAATATGCGCACCGTCGACGTCGGCATCGGTCATGATGATAATTTTATGATAACGCGTTTTGGTGATATCGAAATCATCCCTGCCAATACCTGTACCAATAGCAGTAATAAGCGTACCAATTTCCTGGGAAGACAGCATTTTATCAAAGCGTGCCCTTTCCACATTAAGAATTTTTCCACGCAGAGGAAGAATCGCCTGGAACTTACGCTCACGCCCTTGTTTGGCCGATCCACCTGCCGAATCACCCTCTACGATGTAAAGTTCGGATTTGCTTGGATCCTTCTCCTGACAATCGGCCAGCTTTCCAGGAAGGTTAGCAATATCCAACGCACCTTTACGACGCGTTAAATCACGGGCTTTACGCGCCGCCTCACGAGCAGCAGCCGCTTCCACGACTTTCATGACAATCATTTTCGCATCTTGGGGATGCTCTTCCAACCATTTGGATAACAATTCAGACACAATCTGCTCAACCACCTGGCGGACTTCAGAGCTCACCAGCTTATCTTTCGTTTGCGATGAAAATTTAGGGTCAGGCACTTTAACCGACAATACGCAGGTAAGTCCCTCGCGCATATCTTCGCCGTTTAAACTGACTTTTTCCTTTTTAGCAATTCCCGTATCGTTAGCATAGTTATTGAGGCAACGGGTCAATGCAGCACGAAAACCAGCCAAGTGGGTTCCCCCATCACGCTGGCGGATATTATTGGTAAAACACAACATATTTTCGTGATAGCTGTCGTTCCATTCCATAGCAATATCAACCGAAATGCCATTTTGCTCTCCACGCATTAAAACCGGATCGTGAGAAGGATGTTTGGCACGGTCTAAATAACGGACGAAGGCTTCCGTTCCGCCATCAAATTTAAATTCACTTGCTACTTCATCTTCCCCTCGTAAGTCTTTGATTATAATAAAAACTCCAGAGTTCAAAAAGGCCATTTCTCGAATACGGTGCTCCAGCGTTTCAAAGCTGAATTCAGTAAACGTAAACACTTCAGTTGACGGCAAGAAAGTAACCTCTGTTCCCTTTTTTCCCTCTGTTGGCCCCACTAATTTTAATGGCTCAATGGCCTTACCATCACGGAACTCCATAAAATATTCTTTGTTATCACGCCAGATACGTAATTTAAGGCTTACCGAAAGTGCATTCACCACCGATACCCCAACCCCGTGCAGTCCTCCTGATACTTTATAGGAATTCTGGTCAAACTTACCACCAGCATGAAGTTGCGTCATAATAACTTCGGCTGCAGAAATGCCTTCTCCTTGGTGGATATCAACAGGAATACCACGACCATTGTCGCGTACGGTAACCGAACCATCCTTGTTAATCGTTATTTCTATTCGGTCGCAATGGCCTGCCAAGGCTTCATCAATCGCGTTATCTACCACTTCATAGACCATGTGGTGAAGGCCTGAACCATCATCTGTGTCACCGATATACATTCCAGGACGCTTTCTAACGGCATCCAGCCCCTTTAAAACCTTAATCGATTCAGCACCATATTCTTGATCACCTGCACCGGGGGTAGCCTGCACTTCTTGTACCGTTGACGACATAGTATCTTCTTATTTAAATTAATGTTTTTACCCAGGTTTCAGTATAGCTCATACCCTGGGATTTAGCACGGTTTTTTTTGGAGTATTTTGTGAGAAGAAAGACAGAAAAAATATGCTGCTGTAGCTGCCTTGTGAGGTACAAAAGCCTTTCCATTTTAGTTATGCGCAGGAAGAACGGATAATTGCGCTAGTCGCGCAATTTCATAGAGGACTGAGGAAAACGAAACCTTGTAGCAGCGTAGGAAATTATTACAGTGATTATTTAGTTCTGCGGCTTCACTTTAATAATTTTAGTTGTTTTGGGAGGCTGTACCGGCTGGACTGTCTGAGGAACACCGGTTGTATCGCGAACCACGCGCGAACGACCATCGTTACTCACAATCACAAATGCTTTGTCACCAACAACAAGGGGATTATCTAATCCTTGAACGACGGTCATAACCTGGCCGTTCGTTAATTTAACAATATACTCCATACCTTGTTGCTTGCTCAACTGCTGTTGTGCATATGCTCCGGTCAAACCACCGAGAATAGCTCCTGCTGCTGCTGCTCCAAGGCTACCACGGCCTTTACCAAACATCGCCCCACCGACTCCACCAGCCACGGCACCCGTCGCTAAACCAGCCCCATTATCTTGTAATTTATCGGCTTCTTTTACTTGAATTTGACGCACACTGATCACCGTACCTTCAAATGTATCAGAGGCTTCCCCAATGTGGTTAGAACTATAGGCTCCCGATGAAATTTCACGCTGACAAGCCGAAACCATCAATGAGACCGATACTAAACCTAACACGGGAACAACCATGATTTTTTTCATATAAACTCCGTAAATTAACATTAAAATAGTTGACTAAATGATGATTTAAACTTGGTTAAGGTTCTAGCATTTGGCTATTTTTTTGTCAAACCATCTTTCTCCAGCTTGACGTGCCATCTGGATGATCCTGGACTTCAATTTTTTTCGCTGTCAGAATATTTCTGATGCGATCCGCTTCAGGCCAATTCTTGGTTTGTTTGGCTTCTTTGCGTTGTTGAACTAAATGATCAATCTCATTTTTTTCTTGGTCTGAAATACTAGATTGTTGGGTAATAAACCAATCTGCTGGTTTCTTTTGCAGTAAACCAATCATCCGTCCTGCAGCCAGTAATTTTTTGCCCTCGCCTTCTTTAGCAAACCGATGCATACAAGCAATAACCACCGGCACATTTAAATCGGCCTTGAGTGCCTCCAACACTTCCTCAGCAATATCTTCATCGCCACAATCAACCGTATTGGTTTGCTGCAATACATGATAAAATCGATCCAGCCCCTTTTGGGCATCACTGACGGCCTTTTCATTCCAATCCATCGGCTTACGGTAATGGGTAGATAAAAGGACCATACGAATTACCTCCCCGGGAATACCTTGCCCCAAAATATCATGAACCGTGTAGAAATTCCCCAATGATTTGGACATTTTCTCTCCACCAACCATTAAGAAACCATTGTGAATCCAGTAATGGGCAAAATGAGATTCAGGATAGGCACAACAGCTCTGGGCAATTTCGTTTTCGTGATGAGGAAATTGTAAATCTGCACCACCTCCATGAATATCAAAATTTATGCCAAGATATTCTGTACTCATGACAGAACATTCAATATGCCATCCCGGTCTGCCCCTGCCCCAGGGACTATCCCATCCAGGTTCATCACTGGCTGAGGGTTTCCATAATACAAAATCGGCCGCATCCTTTTTAAATTCAGAAACTTCAACCCGACTTCCCGCTATTAATTCGTCAACAGACCGCCCCGAAAGCTGGCCATAAGATGAAAAACTTTTAACTGAAAAATAAACATGCCCATGCGCAGCATACGCATGGTTGTTATCGATAAGCGATTGTATCATTGTTACCATTTGCTGTATATGGTCAGTGGCATGCGGTTCAATGGTCGGTAAATGATTATTAAGTTCAGCCATATCTTGGTGAAACAATGTTTCGATACGACTCGTTAAATCCCGAATTGATTCTTGATTTTGCTTGGCAGCCTGATTAATTTTATCATCCACATCCGTAATATTGCGGACATAGGTAACCTTGGGATAAAGATGTGACAATAACCGATAGAGAATATCATAAACCACCACTGATCGCGCATTCCCCAAATGCGGCCTATCATAGACCGTAGGCCCGCAGACATACATAGTAACATGGTTAGGATCTAGGGGTACAAATACTTCTGTTAACCGGGTCAGTGTATTATAAAGTTCAATCATAATTTTTCCCATAAAAAGAGCCTGACAAAGCAGGCTCCCTCTAGACTAAAAGCAACTTTTAACCTAAGCCTTCGCTTTATCTTTTTTACAGCACTGCGGAGGGCAATAGAAACGTTTGCGAATGAGATAATCAAACGACCATTTGCCAGGCCCTTGTGTCAGAATAATGCCTAACAATAACGCCCAGTAAACATGTTCCATACTTTCTTGATAACTAAACTGGATAACCGCGGTCATAACCAACATCAAAAATGCAGCCAATCGCCCACCTAAACCCAATACCAACAATACGGGCATGACTAGTTCTGTAAAGGTTCCCATGCACGCAGCAACATTGGCCGGTAAATGATTATTGGTAATTGACAACATATCGGCCAAACCTTTAGGTAAAAATGGAACCGGATGCTCCGCTTCAAATAATAAAAGCGTGTTGCTCCAATCCTTAACTTTAAGCATGCCTGAAGTGAAAAATATATTAGCCATTTGCAACCGAGCTAAGATAAGAACCGCAGGCGCCAATACATCCAGACACCAAATTTTGCAACTTGCCAATCGCAACAGACAATCACAGTATGATTTTTTCTCCTGCACCGCTTTGGGGGAATTTTTATTGGTATTGCTGGGTTTGTTTTTGTAATTCTTTTTGGACATAATCCCTCTTGGTTTTAATAACTTAACGCATGCCTTATTTATATACGCAAACAAGCAGCTAATCAACCGTATAGGAAACAAAAATATGATCCCTGATGGCGTCCGCAATAGCTGCGATTAAATCAAACCCACGGTTATCACACTTTTTTAAAGCAATGTCATAGGCCTCAAGCAGTGTTTGACCTTTCATGATTGAATCCAAAAAAAGTGCTTCCGCTACCGATATTATTTTCAACTTCACATCAATTCCTTGACGATGAATGAGGATGGATTCATTTCCAGTATTTAAATCGATATCCACGTCATCTGGACGATCTAATACCTGCTGCCATAATTGTAAGACTGGAAAATCAGATCTAATAATAAAGGCTCCCGGATGTATCCCAAAACAAAGCTTCTCATAGAATTGTTCCGGCAATAATTGAAGATTTTCTATATTGATGGGAGGAACATTCTTTGCTTGATAGGAACGCAGATAGGCCCACTCTAATCGCGCAACATCTTCTAGATACGGTAAGTGAGCCACAGGTCTGAAATCCCTCAAAAAATCAGGAAACTCTCTGCCATATTCTTCGAGATTACCACTCATCGACGGATGCCGTAATACATATTCCCTCGCTGCATAACGAAAAAAACGCTCATCCACTAATTGTACAACAACCGGAAATGTAAGGACTAATGCATTGATGAGTGCCTGAAATACATTGTTGCGATAGACCGATAAACGTGCTTCTGGCGAAAATGGTGTCAGGATTAATCTGCGATACCAGCGACAACCGGTTATCATTATGAAAAACCGAACGTGCAAATTCTTCTTGAAGTTCTAATAATTGAACCATATATCCCCCTTAAAGATACACTACAGAGGCCCAACTAACCTCTGCCCGGGGGCGACTATATCATACTGTAAAATTTCTGCAACAATTCCTTTGGAGCCTAAATGGGACTGTTCGAGCATAGTAGCCTGAGAAGCCTGATCAATAAACGTGTCCGGCAGGTGAAGGCTACGGATTATTTTGCCTTCATTAAGTCCTGTTCTTTGGGATAAGAAATCCAGAACATGAGATCCAAATCCTCCTATGCTTCCCTCTTCGACCATTAAAAGCATACGGTGATGTTCATAAAGGTTAAGTATCAATGCCTCATCAAGTGGCTTGGCAAATCGTGCATCAGCAACCGTGATACTTAAACCCAATTGCTCCAAATGAGCAGCGGCCACCACTGCATCCTCCAAACGCGTCCCTAGTGATAAAATAGCAATATCACTGCCTTCTCTTAGGATACGACCTTTGCCAATTTCAAGTATTTCACCGCGCGGAGGCAACTCTAACCCAATCCCCTCGCCTCGTGGGTAACGAAAAGCAATAGGTCCTTGATCATAGGCAACTGCTGTTGCAACCATATGGCGTAATTCCACTTCATCACTTGGGGCCATCACCACCATATTGGGTAGCGTTGCAAGATAGGTAATATCAAAACTCCCCGCATGGGTGGGGCCATCCGCTCCCACTAGCCCCGCTCGGTCGATTGCAAATCGAACAGGCAAATTTTGAATAGCAACATCATGGACGACCTGATCATAAGCGCGCTGCAAAAAAGTTGAATATATAGCACAAAAAGGCTTCATTCCTTCACATGCAAGGCCGGCAGCAAACGTCACGGCATGTTGTTCGGCAATGCCTACATCAAACATACGATCGGGAAAGGTTTTAGCAAATTTATCCAATCCAGTACCTGAAGGCATGGCTGCCGTAATGGCTACAATTTTAGAATCATAGGATGCCTCCATGACTAAACTATCAGCAAAAACCTGAGTATAGCTTGGTACGCCACGGCTTGTTTTGTTCTGCATTTTTGTTTGAAGATCAAAAGTATTCACCGCATGGTATTTTTCTTTTGATGCCTCGGGAGAGTGGAATCCCTTTCCTTTTTCGGTAACAACATGGATCAAAATAGGATGTTTGATACTCCGGTCATCCCTGATGTTTTTTAAGATGGGCAAAAGGTGGTGAATATCATGCCCATCAATAGGCCCAACATAATAAAAACCCATTTCCTCAAAAAAATTCCCGCCGGTGGCAAAGTTCCTGGCATATTTTTCTGCGGATTTTGCCACTTTTTCAATGGGTTTAGGTAAATGGCTAACCATGTATTTTGCCATGGTTCTTAAATTTAAATAGGGGCGAGAAGAAATAAGTCGTGATAAATAGTGGCTCATAGCCCCAACCGGTGGGGCAATAGACATATCATTATCATTGAGAACGACAATCATCCGTGAATTAATGGCTCCTGCATTATTCATGGCTTCATAGGCCATGCCAGCACTCATCGCCCCATCACCAATCACAGCAATCACTTCAAATTCTTCTTGATTATGATCGCGAGCGACTGCCATTCCAAGCGCTGCCGAAATGGACGTTGAACTGTGTCCAGCTCCAAACGGATCATAGATACTTTCCGCACGTTTTGTAAATCCGGATAAACCACCTTCCTTGCGCAAGGTATGCATCCTCTCTTTACGGCCTGTCAAAATTTTATGGGGATAGGTCTGATGCCCAACATCCCAGATTAATTTATCTTTAGGCGTGTTAAACACATAATGTAGGGCAACGGTTAACTCAACAACACCAAGACCTGCACCTAAATGACCACCGGTGCTAGAAACCGATTCAATAACGGCATCCCTCACTTCTTGGGACAATTGTTCTAATTGCTGAAGATTAAACCCCCTAAAATCCTGTGGATCTTGAATTTTATCTAGTAATTTCGGGGGTGTCATCAACCACTCTCTTCGAGATAACCTTATAACAGATTATTTCTCAATTTTTCTTGCCTCGTCAATTAGCATAACAGGTATACCATCACGAATGGGATAAGCAAGTGCAGCTTTTTTGCTGATTAATTCCTGCTGTGCTTCATCGTAGAACAAAGGTTCTTTAGTTAAAGGGCAAACGAGAATCTGAAGCAAAGAACGATCAAAAAACCTTTGCGGCTTTGAGACAGCATTTTGTTCATGATTCTCTGTCATTCTTTAACCCGTCATGATTAACCAACGATTTCCTCAGGCTTAAAGAAGAAATCAATTTCAATTTTAGCATTATCTAGACTATCAGATCCGTGGACAGAATTAGCTTCAATACTTTCAGCAAATTCTTTACGGATTGTGCCTGGCTCAGCATTTTCAGGATTGGTTGCACCCATGACATCACGGTTACGCAAAACAGCATTATCACCTTCTAATACCTGCACAACAACAGGACCAGAAATCATAAAGGTCACTAAATCATTGAAGAAAGGACGAGCTTTGTGTACGGCATAAAATGCCTCAGCATCAGAACGTGACAATTGCACACGTCGTTGAGCCACAATACGCAATCCGGCTTCTTCAAACTTGGCGTTAATCTTACCGGTTAAATTACGGCGGGTTGCATCTGGTTTGAGGATAGATAATGTACGTTCAATTACCATGTTAATACCTGTCTATTTTAAGGATCATTCTATATTCTTTGTCCTTTAATCACGGAGAAAGAACAAAACTTTAGGGAGATGGAATTATCAAGATTTGCTACTAGAGCTAGTCCTGATAAGCCAAAAAACTAAAACATACGCGTGTTTTAGTTTTTTACTCCCCCCTTAACGGGGGGAGTTGCCGATGTAAAGCTATGCTGCTTTTTTAGCGGCTGGTTTCTTAGCAGCTGCTGGCTTTTTAGCCGCAGGCTTAGCTTTTGTTTCTTTAACAGGTGCTGGCTTAACTTGTTGAGCAACATCCTGATTTGTTGAGATAACCGAAACAAACACTTTGTTATTGCGACCACGTTTAAACTCAACCTTGCCTTCGATTAAAGCGAAGATGGTATAGTCTTTGCCGAGTCCAACATTTTTGCCAACATGCCATTTGGTTCCACGCTGACGAACAATAATGTTCCCAGGAACAACATTTTGACCACCATAAATTTTAACACCTAATCTCTTACCTGCGGAATCGCGTCCGTTTCTCGAACTACCACCTGCTTTCTTATGAGCCATGATATTATCCTCTTATTATTTTTCCACTAGAAAACCAAACAACCTAAGCTGCGATTTTCTTAACCTTAATCACGGTCACTTCCTGACGATGGCCTTTGGTACGGCGATAGGTGTGACGACGTTTCTTTTTGAAAATCAGAATTTTCTTCTCGCGGTCTTGAGCCAAAATTTCAACTTCAACCGTTGCGCCTTTAACAGTAGGACTTCCTACTTTATGGGAGCTACCGTCATGAACCATCAAAACTTCCCCAACGGAGATGACTTTACCAGCCTCACCCTCAAGATTTTCAACGCGGAGGATATCACCCTCAGAGACCGTGTATTGTTTTCCACCGGTACGAATTACTGCAAACATGCTATTTTATCCTTCTGCAATAAAGTTAACTTATTTCCAAAAACTGGAAGCCCTATACTATATCGTGTGATAGCCCCATGTCAATCACCATTTTCCCTTTATTTAAGAAAAAATGACAGGGGTTACGCTTTTTCCAACTCAACGTAGATTGAACTGCCCATTTCCTTGAATTTTTGGGACATTTCTGTCATTCCCTGTTCCTTTGCTTTCAACTCCTGGGTGTAAGTCCGAACATCCTGAGTAATTTTCATGGAACAGAATTTGGGTCCACACATTGAACAAAAATGAGCCACCTTAGCCCCTTGCGCCGGCAAGGTTTCATCATGATAACTACGTGCCGTATCCGGATCCAATGCTAGGTTAAACTGGTCGTCCCACCTAAAATCAAATCTGGCGTGACTCAAGGCGTTGTCACGCATTTGTGCTCCAGGATGGCCTTTAGCCAAATCAGCTGCGTGAGCCGCTATTTTATAAGCAATCACCCCCTGTTTAACATCTTCACGATCTGGCAACCCTAAATGTTCTTTAGGAGTTACATAACACAACATCGCCGTACCATACCAGCCAATCATTGCCGCACCAATAGCCGAAGTAATATGATCGTAACCTGGAGCAATATCCGTTGTTAAGGGGCCAAGCGTATAAAAGGGAGCTTCCGCACAATGCTCAAGTTGTTTTTCCATGTTTTCTTTAATAAGGTGCATCGGCACATGCCCAGGACCTTCAACGATAACCTGGCAGTCACGCTCCCAAGCACGCTTGGTTAATTCACCAAGGGTTTCAAGTTCAGCAAATTGGGCCGCGTCATTAGCATCAGCAATGCACCCTGGACGCAGTCCATCTCCCAATGAGAATGTAATATCATAGGCGCGCATAATTTCGCAAATATCATCAAAATGAGTATAAAGGAAATTTTCCTGATGATGGGCAATACACCATTTTGCAAGGATTGAGCCACCACGTGACACAATACCGGTTACCCGATCCGCCGTTAAAGGGACATAACGCAGGAGAACCCCAGCATGGATGGTAAAATAATCCACCCCCTGCTCCGCCTGTTCAATCAACGTATCTCGAAACACATCCCAGCTAAGGTCTTCCGCAATACCACCTACTTTTTCTAAAGCCTGATAAATAGGCACTGTACCAATAGGGACTGGAGAATTGCGGATAATCCATTCACGCGTCGTATGGATATTTTTACCCGTAGAGAGATCCATTATCGTATCAGCCCCCCAACGGCAGGCCCACACCATTTTTTCGACTTCTTCTTCAATGGATGAGGTAATCGCAGAATTGCCAATATTGGCATTAATCTTAACCGCAAAATTACGTCCGATGGCCATAGGCTCAATTTCGGGGTGATTCACATTTACAGGAATCACGGCACGCCCCCGTGCGACTTCCTGTCGAACAAACTCAGGCGTAAATTTTTGTGGCAAAGCAGCCCCAAAGCTATGTCCGCCCTTACTGTTTGCCTCTAGCTTGTCTTTATAACCAAGATTTTCTCGCAGGGCCACATACTCCATCTCTGGCGTAATAATTCCTTTTTTAGCATAATAAAGCTGAGTCGCAGACTGGTTGTTTTTTGCACGAACACAGCGGCGGCGATGCCCAGGGAACGACATGGCCTGGCCATGTTGAAACCCTGTTCCCGTATATCCGTTATCTTCAGGCTTAATCTGACGGCCTTCATAACTTTCAATATCACCTCGTGCCATAATCCAGGCCTCGCGCTTGGGAAGCAAGCCTTCATAAACATTGACTTCAACGGCAGGATCTGTATAGGGACCCGAGGTATCATAAACCCGTACTGGTTCCAATCCTGGCACCGATAAGCTTACTTCCCGCATGGCAACTTGGATATCAGGAAAAAGTGCACCCTCTACATGAATTTTTTGTGAGGCTGGAAATGGATCCGTACTAATACGGATTTTATTTTCTTTAAGCTGGCCTTGGCTTTCGTGAGCTGGTGATACAGACATAACAGACCCTTGATTAATGAGCCCCTATTCTAACATTATTTCGTTTGCATGAAAAGAGGTTTAAACGAAGCAATGAATCCGATAACCATCACGCTCCATCCACTTCATTCAGGCTGTGTAATTTGGCAGAGGAGCATGAGTCGCGAAACGTAACCGATCACAGGAGAGTGTCACGAATGGGTTAACGAAAGGGATTGAATCCATTATTAATGTATATTTAACTTAGATTTTCTACAATGATATTAGGGATGAAAACACAGTGGGTACCGTTAAGACGTGCCTGCCTTTTTGTCGGATGCTGAATCGTTTATGTCTTCCTTGACAGGAGAAAAGCCATAGAGTAGTACTCAATAAAGATTAAGTGGATTGATAACCTATGTTCACCGGCCTTGTCCAATCTATCGGTACCGTTTTATCTGCAACCCATAATACCCATGGCTCTTTGTTGGTTATCCTGTCGAACCTTGATCCCAAACATTTACAGCTTGGAGCATCTGTTGCCTGTAATGGCGCCTGCATGACTGTGGTCAATTATCAGCAGCATATGAATGCCTTTTCAATCGAAGTTTCACCAGAATCAGTCAGCCGTACGACACTTGGTAACTGGAAAGAAGGCACGCGTATTAACCTGGAATCCCCCTTGGCAGCTGGTGATCCCCTAGGCGGACATATTACATCGGGACATGTCGATGGCATTGCCAAAGTCCATCAGATCAACCCTCGGGGCGATCATTATGACCTCATGCTTGACATTCCTAAAGAATATCTCCCTTATGTCGTCGAAAAAGGTTCGTTGACGGTTGACGGCTGCTCCCTCACCGTCGCTGGGATTGAAAACACACTCATTCGTATTGCGGTGATTCCTCATACCTGGAATCACACCATTATTCATACCTATTCCCTTGAAACAAAAGTGAATATTGAAGTGGATTTGCTGGCTCGCTATGTGGTCCATGCCCTTTCCTATTTAAAAAGTGATACGTAAATTATCATCAGACGCTGGACAGCTGATGATTTTTAGTTCTATTATTAATTTATCATAAACTTTCTTCCACTATGCTGGGGTTACCTTTTTTGAGGTTTTCATATTGGGATAAGAGGACACACATGCCTATTTTTCATGCACCGATTCGCGACTATCTATTTCTTTTACAAGAATATTTTGATCTTTCATCGTTAAACGACATTACCGGTTTTAAAGAGCTTAGCCCCGACTTGATCGAGTCGATTGTGCAAGAGGGTGGCAAATTTTGTGAAGAAGTGCTTTTCCCTCTTAATCAAGTAGGGGATAAACATGGCTGCACCTTTGATAATGGAAAAGTAACCCTGGCTCCGGGATTTAAAGAAGCTTATGAAGCCTATACCCAATCAGGATGGAGCTCTTTTACCTGTGATCCTGCATTTGGTGGTCAAGGCTTACCGAATGTCATTAATATGCCGATGATCGAAATGATCTGTTCTGCTAATTTAGCATTTGGTATTATTCCTGGACTATCACACGGTGCCTATAATGCGCTTGCAGTACATGGAGACGAAACGTTAAAGCATGTTGTATTACCTAAACTGACCAGTGGTGAATGGACCGGCGTTATGTGCCTTACCGAACCACAATGTGGCACTGACCTTGGTCTGATTACCACCCGTGCAGAACCTCAACCCGATGGTAGTTATCGCTTGTTTGGAGATAAGATCTTCATTTCAGCCGGCGAACATGATGCCGTTGGTAATATTGTCCACATGGTACTAGCAAAATTACCAGACGCACCTGAAGGTGTGCATGGCATCAGCCTCTTTTTGGCTGGCAAAAATGATCTGGATACGAACAAGCCAAATGGCATAACCTGTACTTCCATGGAAGAAAAAATGGGGATACATGGCACTCCGACCTGTGTGATGCATTATGAAAATGCTAAAGCCTACATGGTTGGCATCCCACATAAAGGCTTGCGTGCCATGTTTACTATGATGAATGAAGCCCGCCTGTATGTGGGAGTTCAGGGGTTAGGGCTTGCCGAAGTTGCGTATCAAAATGCCGCCCAATATGCCAAAGAACGTTTACAAGGCAGAAGTTTAAACGGCAAAAAATATCCAGAGAAATCCGCTGATCCTATCGTTGTGCATCCCGATGTACGCCGAATGCTACTGACGATGCGCAGCTTTGTTGAAGGTGCGCGTGCTCTTGTTTTGGATATTGCTTTGCAACTGGACATCAGCAAGCATCACCCTGATAAATTAGTTAAAGCTGCTGCCGACGATTATGTACAATTAATGACACCAATCCTGAAAGCTTATTTAACCGACAAAGGATTTGAAGCAGCCAATCTTGCAATGCAAGTGTATGGTGGGCATGGTTATATTCGTGAATCAGGAATTGAACAATACTCACGTGACGCCAGAATTGCTCAAATCTATGAAGGAGCTAATGGCATTCAGGCACTTGATTTAGTTGGTAGAAAATTACCGCGTAATACCGGGCGTTATTTAAGAAGTTTTTTCCACCCCATAACTCAATTTATTAATTCACATCGCGATACCCCAGAAATGGCTGAGTTTAATAAACCGCTTTATCAAGCCGTTACCAGCCTTCAGCAAGCCTCTTTATGGATTGCCCAAAAAGGACTTACCAATCCCGAGGACGGAGCCGCAGCTGCCACTGACTATCTCACCATGTTTGGGCATGTAGCACTTGGATTTCATTTTGCTAAAATGGCTGAATTATGTTTAAACAAGCAAAAGACAAATCCCAGCAGTTTTTATCAAGCGAAACTTGCTACGGCACGCTTTTTCATCCAGAAAATATTGCCTCAACATTATGGGCTTTTAGCAACCATAACATCTGGTTCAAAGTCAATTATGGAAATGGAAGAGTCCCATTTTTAGTGGCATAAAATTAGCACTTGATATATACAATTTATTGTATAAAATACCAGAACGTTGAAGCAAAGGTTATAGTTATATTCCAACTATTTTCTGATTGCTCATACGGAACTGGCGTAGTACAATGATTTGGGTAAACCATTATGCAACAAAGCATCAAAAGATATCCCGTTATGATGTTTGATACACTAAAAATTGCAAGAAAACTAGAGAGTTCAGGGCTTGAAAAAAAGATCTCAGAAGCCATTGCCGACGTAATGAAGGAAACGATCGATCAGCAAGTCGATATCTCTGCAAGTAAACGAGATGTTAATGAATCATCTGCATTCTTACTATCGCACATGAAGGAAACGGAAACCAGCATCCGCGCAGATATGAAGGAAATGGAAACCAGAATCCGCGCAGATATGAAGGAAATGGAAACCAGCATCCGCGCAGATATGAAGGGAATGGAAACCAGCATCCGCGCAGATATGAAGGAAATGGGAACCAGCATCCGTGCCGATCTTCGGATTGAGATGAGAGACATGAAATTCGATATTATTAAATGGATAATTGGATTAGCTATCGTTCAAATGAGTAGCTTCCTTGGCATTCTAAAATTTATACATGTGATCTAGCCCCATCAAGGACCTTGCCCATTCCCTTGTTTTCTGATATAATCACGAACAAGGTAATAATGATTATCATTATTATACATTGATTTGAAGGATGCAACGATGCTCTCTACTGCCCTTATTATTTTTCGCGAAGTGTTTGAAATTATGCTTATTCTAAGCGTGGTTATCGCCGCCACCAAGGATATGGTAGGTCGGCAGAAATGGATTTATATCGGTATCGGAGCCGGCATTTTGGGATCAGCTATTGTTGCTTTCTTTACAGATCGTATCGCCAACCTGGCTTCAGGCACTGGGCAGGAGATTTTTAATGCAGGTATACTTTTTACAGCATCCCTTTTTATCGCCTGGACTGTTTTATGGATGCAAAAACATGCACGACATATAAAAACACAATTTCAACTATTAGGGGCCGACATTCGAGATGGCAACACCCCCTTTTATGCCCTTTCGATTGTGATTGCGTTAGCCATACTGCGTGAAGGAACAGAAATAGTACTCTTTACCTTTGGTATGATTGCCACAGGAGAATCCTGGCTTTCATTGTCCATTGGCTTTGCTATCGGTGTAGGATCGGGTTTATTAATAGGTGGCTTGCTTTATAGAGGTTTAATTAGTTTTTCTAGCAAATTATTCTTTCGTGGTACCAGCCTTTTGTTGATTTTATTAGTTGCCGGCATGATGTCACAAGGCTTTGGCTATTTAGTTTCAGCCGGTTATTTTGAATCTCTTTCTAGCCAATTGTGGGATAGTTCGTGGCTACTGAACGAACATGGAGCATTTGGACAAACCCTGCATGCGCTGATTGGCTACACAGCAAGACCCAGCGCTGCACAGCTTGCCGTTTACCTGACTACACTGGCAGCATTATTGACCGTGGTTAATCCTCTGGGAATTCAGCTAAAGCGTAAACAACAGGCTAGCTAACGACTTCCTGGTCTTTTATGTAGGCTTGAATATCCACCACAGCATTAATAATATCCCAGGCATTCTTTTGATAGAGTTTTGCTGCTTCCTGGAATTGATACCAATGGCTGTGCGTATATCCCGTGCGATCTTTCCATTCATAGGTCATATGTTGTGCCCCCTGTGCTTGATCCCGACCTGGAATCACAACATATTTAAGTTTAACGGCTTCTTTAAACCAAGCATTCTTGTCATAGGTAGGGATAGTTATGCTTCCAAACTCAGGATTCAAGCCTAAGGTCTGATACGCCGCAATGCGCACCTGCTGAAGCTGGTTACCCTCATCGCGCGGGCCAATGGCGTTTAAAAGTTCGGCAATAAGGCTTCGCCCTTCATACTCCAAATCATCCTGTGACGATTGAGGAACATTATACTCTTTAAACTTATAAAAAAGATGTTTGGCCGCATCCATAAATCTTATATTATTATTGATGACTGCATACTCTGCCTTTAAGCGAGTATCTTTCCAGACATGGGCGATTTGGTCAGGCACATGGCCAGCATCTGCGTGCCCAATATCAGGGACTAAAGCTTGAGGAAACCCACTTATACCATTGATACGATCAAAGAAGCCTGAAAAATTCTGATGCGCCCAACTGTCAGCATAAGCATGGCAGGCCATACCTATGCAAAATGGATTATCTGTTGACAGAGCCCAATCCATAATTTCATTCACCAATGGGCTATTTGCAGTGGTAAGGAGAGGATTTATTTTACCATCATTACGTAAACTTGCATCTCTAACTACGCCAGGAACGAAATGAAATAATGGATAAATTTTTCCGAGCTGTCGCTTGGGTTTTAAAATATTCATGGTTTGAGTAACAATATTGCTATAATTGGAAGGTTTATCCTCATCAATTTTAAATGATTCAATGTTGTCATCAACATATTGATTTGTATAAGCAATAATATTAGCTATATCCGTAGAAAATCCGGCTCTCACCGCAATTAAATACGTTAGGTAATAATGAAATTCTATATCCATAACCCCTCTCTTTTATCACATCCGCCCTGAGCATAGCACGAATACATACACATGACTATCTCAATCATCCATTTGAAATGTTGTTTTTAAAGAAATATTCATAAAAGAATCAACAAAATCTCATTGATTTTTTTGGTATTTTTGGTAGAAGTGATTCACGGAATATTATTCCAACCTTTAATGGGGATTAGAGGAAAAAAACATTGTATCAGTATGAGGAACGTAGAGTGGCAGGAGATCAACAACCAAGCAACATTATCGTCTTGTTTGGCTTTGGAGCCATAGGAAAGCAGATATTCGCTCAATATTGTCATACGCTTAAAACATTGGAAGAACAGGGGAAAAAAACAAATCACCTACCGAAATTGGCTATCCTGGTTCCTCCAGGAGGAAAAACTATCGAACAATTATACAAGGGTATTAGTCTTGATTCAGATAACCCACTGGCTAATACACCAGGAATTCTAGTTAAATGGCATAAAGACGATTCGATCATACATCCAGCCAGTTTTGAGATGTTTATTCCATTGCAGAAGATAGATTTATATTACTCTGATACGGAAAAAAAACACGATTCAAAATACCCCGATATTAAGCCGTTATCTGCTCTCCCCAAACATGTCTCTACAATCATCACAACCTGTCAGGCACCACAGTTAGGTTCGGCTTTGCCTGCTCTTCGTTATATCGTAGAGTCCTCAACCCATAAAAATGTCAATGTGTGCCTGACCCAAAATGGGATTGCACCATGGATACCACTGTACCTCATTAAACGAGGATATAATCAAGCTATTTCATTAACGATAGACCCCAAAGATGAAATTAAAAATTTCCTTTGTGAATCAAAAGTTTATCCTGTACCCATGATCGTAAGAATGGCCTCGACACAAAGCGCAACACGGCCCATTAGTACAGCAGGCAATCATCGTAGTAAGCAATATGTCCCTTTTGTACTTGGAGGCGTTGAAGGTGTAACGCGATCCAGTTGTTCAATTGACGCAGTCGCCCAGTTTTTAGATGCTATTGGTTACACATTTGAAAAACCGTCTGATTTAATGCCCGATATCATGGCTAAACTTGCGGTCAATGCGACTATGGGACCGCTTGAAATTCTTGTTTCAGCCTTTTTGCTACACGCTGAAAAGACGGAACGGAAGGAGAGTGCAAAAGCTCATAAAATAACGTACGGTGACATTCTAGACCCAACCAATTCTGATCTCCTCAAAAAAGCTGAACCTGAATTGTTAGAAAATTTAGGAAAGATACTAAAAATATTATACGGTGAGATACAGCAATTTTCATCCAAAATAAGAAACGAGCAAAGCAACTCTGTACACGATAATGACCCCAATAAAATTTATTCAAATTATGAACAACTGATAAGTAATTGGTCTACTAAACTTAAACATTATGCCGCATCTGTATTTCAAACTTGGTTACGACAAATAAATGATCCCGCTACCCGACACATACAAACAGAGTCAGACCATCTGATTCATGCTGTAGATCAAATCGCTGATTCATTGGGACTCCATTATCCAGCAATTAAAACATTGAAAAAACATTTAACAACGGTACACAAAAGAGACTATTTAAAGATTGAAGATTTTTGTTCATCACTTGTCGAGGATTTCCGTGAATGTGTCGAACAACACATTGATTTCAACGGAGAAGATATTAACATTAGGAGTAGAAGTGTAAGTGAACCTGTAGACATCATTCTTAGTTTTCCTCCTTCCAGAAATGTGACTAGAAGCTCATCGTTCCCTCGTCCTTTCGTACACTCTGCTCCTCCGTTAGTTTCTAATTCACAAAATTTTAGCCCGAAATACACTTATTCCATAGAGTACCCCTCTAAAGAATATTCGGATACGGCAACGGCTGAAAATACTTTCCACGGAAAAGGTTTAAAGCACGAATCAAGAGCTGATTACTCCCCTAGAGCTAATCATTCTCCTAGATATGATCTGTCTTATCTAAGGCCACTCTATAATATTAAAATTAAATTCGCCATGTTACCTGTGGAAGCAAATCACTTAGAACAGCACTATAGAACCACAATATATTTGGAGCCAGCCCCTCTAGCCACACCTCCCATACAATCAAATGGTTTTGTTGAAAAACCCCCATCAATGAGCCCCAAAAGGGTCATTCATGCTATTGAAAGCTTAAAAGATATCTTTGTACAAGGTCACGAAGACTTAATTGTGTCCCCTGCAAACATAAAGGGAATAAAAATTAAACAACATGCTTTTGAAGTAATCGATGAAATATTTCTTGCAGGATTTAAAGCAACGAATGTCGATGACCTTAATATAGAAACCCCAGATCATTTCCTTTATTTCAAGATGTTATACTCAATTTCTAACAAAACGGAAAAAACTGTAAGTATAAAGATAGATCGTCAGTTATCGGAACCTCAAAAACAGCATTTTCGCGCACTCTATGTTCAATATTCAAGCCTTGTTTGCAATGGAGAGTCTATTGTTACATTTTATAATTTGAATCGCGCTCATTTAAGCCCTGCCAAAGCAATAATAGAAGTGCGTGATAAGGCTAATTTTTCTTGGATAAGTCATGCAACGCAATTGTCATCCAACCCGCGGGTTTCGTACACACGCTGTGGAGATAGGCGATGATAAAGCCGCGATCCTCTCCCTCCATAGCCCCAGCCTCTCGCTCACTTAAGCAAGAATTAATTATTATTTCTCTTATTCTGACTTCAGTCTTAGTTTTTCTTTTTGGCTATTTTGGACTGGCTTTGTATCAGTTTTATCAGGAACGCTCCTCTCTTATCCTTGCCAGAGAATCAGCGCGTATTGAGGAAGCATTTCGTTTTTCACTTGCTTCAACTAAGGATACGATGGAGCAACTCAATAAGCAAATCGTAGAAAACAACCTCAATAACAAGTTATTCAGCACATTTAAAATTGAAGATAATGCCTCTAATATGCTTTCCTGGAATATGTTTTCCTGGATCACCCCAAGTTTAAAATTAACCGTCAACAGTAAAAAGGGTATCCTGGATGCGCCAATTGATGTAAGCAGCCGTGAATATGTTCAAACGATGCAGGATCAACCCTGGACCGCTGTTTTTTCGCCTATCCCTGTAATCGGTATGGTCAGTGGTGAATATATCCTTACCTGCGGTATGGGGGCAACCCTTGATAATGGTCGTTTTGCAGGAGGCCTTATTATCGGCTTTTCGCTTGATGGAATTATGAAGCGTATTGAGACACTTATACAATCACCCGGCATTGATTTTATGTTAATAGGCACCAAGAATCTACCTGTTGCCTGGTCTAAATCGGCACAAAACTGGTCTCCATCAACTAACTTTCTAAGAGCACTTGAATTAAAGAAAAACCAGCGTCTTTATTCAGGTACGCTATCTGAAAATACCCGCATCATTCCTCAAGAATATAAATATTTTAGAGTGGCAAATTCTGATTATATTTTGGTTTTGCGCCATAATCCAGATTTTTCCTATCATGAATTATTAAATTCCTTTGTCCCCCGACTTGTTGAATTAATGATTATTTTATCATCGATTCCTCTTATTTTTTTATGGGGAAAGCATCGGGTTATCAATCCTATTATTTTACTGACAAATCATGCCCATAACCTGGCAGAGGATGAACCTACGAAAGAATTGCCTAAGTTCCAAACGGCTGAATTTCAATCACTAAGCACACAGTTGCACAACATAGCCCATTACATAGCAGAAAGGAAAGCAACTGAACTGGAATTAGTAAAGAAAACTGAAATAGCCGAGAACGCAGTTAAGGCTAAGTCTGATTTTCTTTCCTGCATTACCCACGAATTACGAACTCCCCTTAATGCTATTATTGGCTATGCGTCTATTCAAACAAAAGAATTATATGGCCCACTTGGCCATCCAAAATATTATGATTATGTCAAAGATATCCAATCGGCTGGCAGTCACCTATTAGGCCTAATCGATACTATCCTTGACTACGTACGTGCTGATGAAGGTAACCTGCAGATCCGTTATGAAGATATTGATATCGTTAAGTTATTGCACGAATCGATCACCATAGCCTTGGATATTATCGAAGAGAAAAAACTCAATATCACCATTGAAGCGGATACCAATATTCCTTATCTGATTTCAGACCGTATTCGCCTTAAACAAATTATTATTAATATTTTGTCGAATGCCATTAAATTTATGTCATCACAAAAACAAATTACGATCAGCGTTAAAATCCACCGTTCGGCCAATAAAACTCGACAATTTTTATTATTAATCAATGACAGCGGTTCAGGGATCAAAGAAGATGACATCGAACGCATCATCCACCCTTTTCAGCAAGGCGAAAGTGGTCTTAATCGCCGCTATGGAGGGGTTGGTCTTGGGCTGCCTCTATCTCAAAAATTGATAGAAATTCTAGGTGGCACCTTTTTGATCGAAAGTGTCTTTGGCGTAGGAACAACGGTTATTATCAGCTTTCCTGAAAATTTCATTAGTCCTCATCGCCCACGGTATCACGTTAGTTAATAAAATAGAAAGGAGGCCCCAAAGGGCCTCCTAGCGCATTTTGCAGGTAAAACTGTTCCATTTCATCTTGATGAATTAGATACTGTCATTGTGTGAGGTCTCTTCTTCATCATCATAGGGGAGTGCAATAGTAGGTTCCTCAAGCGGTTGAGGGGCATTTAATGAATGTTGCATTTCATAGTGAGAATATCGTTGGTCGGGGGTGACCTTTTCCGGATAATCTCTTTGTGAGACCTGCTCATTCATCATGGTTTTGCGAGGGGACTCTACGCTTGCATTTTTAACGCCCGATCTGCCATTGCAACTCAGGACATTATAGATTTGATTCAAATACTCAACACGAGCTTGGGTATTGTGAATCGTTTCGGTAGCAGTACGATACGTATGCATCGATTTAACGGGGCTCAAAACTCCACCAAAACCAATATGTTGATCTTCTTGGGCTGCTTTGTGAAAGAATTCGGCCTCATTCATCTCCAGTAATAATTCCTTACATGACAATTTCTTGTCATTCGGACTCATCACCGTTTGAGAAAACTGATAGCTTTCTTCTTCGATACGAGCTGTCTGTTTATGATTGCTAGCACATGCTGTCATGGCCAGTATCACTGAAGACAATGTTAAGATTTTTATTTTCATACCACTACCTTTTAATTGGTTTTACTTGCTTATAATTCCAATATGCCAGCTAATAATTGACAATACATTACTTAAACACCCCTCCATTTGAGGATGAATTATTTTGTTTTATTTATTTTATATTGTTTTATATTATAAAAACTTCCCTTATCTCCACTTCTGGTGAGGAGGTGTGGCCGAAGGCTGGGGTGGGGTGAAGGCAACATGCTGTCATTAAATGATTCTATTAAAAATAGAACCAAACAGCCTCAAATCTGGCAGAAGTCAGGAAAAAAGGGGCACCCACTCCTTCACACAGCCCTGGTTCTTAAGCCACCTCTTCTTCCAGAGGTGGAAATAAGGCGTATTTGGGCTACGCTTCATCGGCCAATAATTCAGTGACTACCGTAAATAAACCCTGTTCCGATACCAATCCATGATGACTATTGCCATCATTAAAGAGAACCTCTTGCGCATTACAGACATGTTTTAAGTCAAACAACGCCAATTGCACAAGTTTAGTCTTGCCAAGATGCTGTGGTTGATCGTGGATAGCTAGCGTTTTAAGACCGCGTTTAGGTGAAACATTATGCTCGGCCTTGTATCGACGAACGGTGTCGAGTACCTCAACTGTAGCCTGCCCTACGATCAGAGCCGACTCATCAGTAAAGTAATCATCACTCTTAGGCCAGGTACCACGGGCATGAATTGAACCAAGCGCTTGGTAACGATCAGCAAAAATATGGCTGTAAAGTTCTTCAGTCATATGCGGTAATACCGGGGCAAACAGCCGTAACAACGTCTCCAGGCAATGATAAATGGTTATCACGGCACTTTGTTGCATCTGGCTGGTAATGCCTTCCTGCTCAGCATAGGCCCTGGCCTTCACAAACTCTAAGTAATTATCGCAAAAATCTTTCCAAAAGAACTCTTCAATGGCGGTACGGGCAATGCAATATTCATTACGTTCAAATTCCTCTGTGGCCTTTTTAACAACAGCATGGAGGCGCGAAAGAATCCACCTATCCACCACTTCTGTAATGCACCCCTGTTGTTCATCCTGCTTCGGGGTAGAAGGTGGAGTCTGGCATTTGCTTAAGTGAATGGCAGCAAACTTGGTGGCATTCCAAAGTTTATTGGTCAGTCGTTTACCATTTTTAAGTACATCTTCCGAATAGGCAGTATCCGCCCCTAAACGTGATGTAGACGCCCAGTAGCGCACAACATCCGCGCCTTTTTCCTCAATCAAATCAACGGGCGTTACCACATTGCCCTTCGATTTGGACATTTTGGTTTTATCGGCAGCCAGGCACCAACCACTGATCATGATATTGTCCCAGGGAATCGTGTCTTGGTGGTAATGCGCTTTTACCAGCGTATAAAAGGCCCAGGTACGGATAATTTCATGTGCTTGCGGACGTAAATCAGCAGGAAATAATTTCTGATGGCGGTCACTATCAATCGCCAGCACATCAGATATTCCCCATGACGATAATTGCGGTGACACCGAACTGGTTGCCCAGGTATCCATGACATCCTGCTCGGCATTGACTTCATCGCGACTATAACCTTTAGGCAGATCGACCAATGGGTCAACCGGCAATTGGTCGATATCTGCCAATAGCACCTTACCTTCCTCACCTGCCCTTTTGGAATACCAAACAGGAAACGGCACCCCAAAGAAACGCTGGCGGCTAATGCACCAGTCCCAATTTAAGCCTTCAATCCACTGATCCATCCGTACTTTCATATAAGCAGGATGCCAGTTAATAGCCGCAGCCTTTTTAAGAAATTCTGCTTTTTGATCGAGTATTTTAATAAACCATTGCGGCGTTACCAAAATTTCTAAGGGAGCTCCGGAGCGTTCGGCACATTTAACCACGTTTTGAATGGGCACCTGTTTGAGCAACAACCCCTTTTCTTTCATCATCTCTAAGGTTTCCTCGCGAGCCTTTTTAGAAGTTAGCCCCGTAAGACGCTCACAAATGGCTTGAACGTCAGCTGCAGGATTAACCGAAGGGCTTTTGCCATTATAGGTATGCTCCATATGGCTAAGACGGCCAGTTTTATCGAGGATCACCCTTGTTTCCAGGCGGTGGGATTTCCACCAGTCAATATCCTGTAAATCACCAAAGGTACAGCACATGACCAATCCGGTTCCTTTTTCGATACTGACATGTTCATCGGCAAGGATCGGCACTTTAATGCCAAATAATGGAGTAATAGCGTATGTACCTTGCAAATGTTGATAACGTGCATCATCGGGGTGATAAAATACACAGACGCAGGCTGCTAACAACTCAGGACGGGTCGTTGCAATGATTAACGCGTCACCGGTTTCGGTTTTAAAGACGATATCATTCATTACGCTGGCTTGTTCTTTATCTTCAACATCCGCTTGAGCTAAAGCCGTACGATCGGCAGGATCCCACAAGGTTGGCTGCAATTGCCTGAATGCCCGGTCTTTACGGTAGAGGTCGATAAATGACATTTGCGAAATTTTACGGCTTCTGGCAGAAATCGTTTGATATTCCTGAGCCCAATCAACGGATAAGGCCACCGATTTGAATAAAGCGCGAAATGCCTCTTCAGCCTCTTGTACCACTTCCTGGCACAAGGTAATAAACTGCTCGCGCGGCATATCAACGGCTTTGACATTTTTGGTTTTTTCAACAAGGCGCTCAGTTGGTAAGCCATTATCATCAAAACCAATCGGGTAGAACACGTTTTTACCCTTCATACGCTGGTAGCGTGCTACGATATCTGCCTGGGTATAAGAGAATACGTGCCCCATGTGCAAAAGGCCCGACACCGTTGGCGGCGGCGTATCAATCACATAGCTATTTTGACGTGATTCAGCCTGATCCCAGGCGTAGGTTTTACGCTCATCCCAGAATTGCTGCCACTTATGCTCAACGCTTTTATGCTCGTATTTATCAGGTAAAGTAGACATGAAATAACCCAGTTCTTTATATGTTTAATAACCCGGGACTATATCCTGTAAGAGCTTTAAATTCAAGGGAGTTAAAGGGCAAGCCTTCTAGCAATAAAAGCGTTTTAATTTTCTACTTTCGATTCTTTTTTTAATTCTTTTTTGGCTTTGAGTTTATTTCTAATGCCATTAGCTTTGCCCTCACGTATTTTTTGTTCTGACCGTGTCAACGATAGGCTATCCTTGGGAACATCTCTGCTGATGGTTGACCCGGCTCCAATGATTGCCCCTTCGCCAATGATCACTGGGGCCACCAAAGCCGTATTGGAACCAATAAAAGCATGGGCGCCTATGTCTGTGTGGTGTTTGTTATAGCCATCATAATTACAGGTAATGGTTCCAGCGCCGATATTGGCTCCCTCACCTACCGTACTATCACCGACATAACTGAGATGGGATGCTTTGGCACCTTTATGGAAAGTGGATTGTTTCACTTCCACAAAATTACCGATTTTAACATCGTCTTCCAAAACAGCGCCAGGACGCAACCGTGCAAAAGGGCCAACGACAGCCCCCTGGCCAATATGCGCCCCTTCGATATGCGAAAAGGCTTTAATATGGACATTATTTGCTATGCTCACTTTGGGCCCAATAAACACATGGGGCTCAATAATAATATCTTGGCCAAAATTCGTATCAACGGCTAAGGTTACCGAATGCGGATCAATCAGTGTAACGCCCTGATCCATAGCATTCAGGCGGAGACGTTGTTGAATCATTGACTCACAAAGTGCTAATTGCTGGCGGCTATTGATACCCTGGACTTCCTGTTCATGGCATTCGATATAGCTACATGAAAGCCCTTGCTCACGGGCAAGCTGCACAATATCCGTTAAATAATATTCGCCCTGGGCATTATGATTTTTTAATTGCGCCAGTAAACCCGGCAATTGCCCGGAACGAATGGCCATAACCCCCGAATTGCATAGGCTGATTGCCTTTTGTTCGTCACTGGCATCTTTTTCTTCAATAATCCCTTCCAGTGATTCCCCATGCACCAGCAAGCGGCCATAACCACTTGGATTTTCTGCCAGGAATCCAAGCACCACCACAGCTGGTTTACGGTCACTTTCCATCACCTGTAACATGCGCCTCAGCGTATTGGCATAAATTAAAGGCGTATCGCCATATAGCACCAGGACGATATCCTGTAAATGCGCCGATCCAATAGCTTTAACCGCAACATCAACTGCATGCCCTGTGCCTTGGGCTGGATGTTGGATAATGGTTGGATACGGGGCTACCGTCTTGGCTACCGCATCTCCTTCAGGACTGACAACCACATGAATGTGAGAAATTCCAAGCGACTCAACAAGTGAAACCACATGCTGGATCATCGGCTTAGAAGCCAAAGCGTGCATGACTTTAGGCAAGCTTGATTTCATGCGCTTGCCTTTACCAGCAGCTAAAATAATGGCTGTTATTCCTTTATTATGAACCTGTGCCATACCCCTACCTCTTTAGCAATATTTGTGTATTAAGTTTGTGTATTCAATTTCTGTATTAACGTCTGCGACTCCGGTTCGATTCCATATTTTGATTAATATAGAACAAACTCTCTTTCACAGGTCCACCTAAGACTACATTGCTAAAGTTAATTTTTGTTATATTGCCTGCTGAATCGGCTACTTCGATGGATTCTAACTGCATGGAAGGGTCTTTCATGGTGAAGGTAACACGGCCTTCTGTTGGATTTTTTTGTTTCACGATTGAAACAATAATTTCATCTTTGGGCTTATCCAGATAAACCACTTGAAGGTCACCTTTGAGCTCAATTTTTTTACGGGTTAAAATATTAGCCAGCGGATCATCGCTGGTGACGTGTGAGACCTGATTTAATTCTTTATCGAAGTAAGTCACACTACCGTTGCGAGCCACAATCACAACCGGAGGAACCGGACTATATTCCCAACGTAACTTACCCGGACGTGACAGATAAAACTTGCCCCCCTGTTTACTGCCATCAGGAGAGAATTGGGTAAAATCGGCGACCATCGTGGTTAAACCATTTAAATAGTGTTCAACCCGGGTGATGTCATATTGCTGACGCTCGGGTGAATAATAAATTCCCCTCACCACTTTAGGGGTGACAGGCTGTTTAATGCTCTGCACACTTTTTTTGCCACTCACTGATGTATCATTTTTGCTATTGGTTTTGATACCATCTTCGGGTTCGGATGATACTTTAGTCAATGCCTTAGGCTGCTGGGCCAAAGAAAGATTTGCCATGCTCACCATAGCAATACACGAACCCAACGTTATAAAATATTTCAACATAGTTATCCCTTAAAATAGCCAAGCACGATTGATTCATAATCATAAATGTTGGGCAACGCATTAGCAAGGGATAATCATTTCAGTCTCACTCTAGGGATTAGTTATTTTTTAGTATAACAGTGGGAACGCCTGAAGCCGCCCGAGCACATCAACTTAAATAGCTAGCCCATCCAGCAAAGGAACGCCAGAAATCTGACTTAGATGCTGGCGGTATTTTTCTACATTTTGGGGATACGTTATCCCTTTAACTATCGACAGGCTTCTTAACACCGCAAACAGATGAATATCATCTTCACTAAGCTCGCCATGCACGAATTCAAGTGAATCAATCAGCACATCCAATTCTTTCAATAATTCATCTGCCAGCCGGATGAGCTCAGGGCTGTTGGCTAAATGCTGCTGGAAACTACCAATCATCGCTTCTTTTTTAGCGATAAAATAGGCTCTTGCTTCTTGGGTAGCAAATTCTTCAAGCGGTGCTTGGACCCATCTGGGCATACAGAGTTGATACACCATTTGCCGCGACTTCGCGTACCAAGGATCTAACTTGCTATTCCCGGGCGAACTGGTCACGATTGGTTTGCCGTCCAAGGCATCGATCGTGCGGATAATATCCATACTCTCAGGCAAAAAAGTGCCATCTTCCTTCGCAAGAATTGGGACCATTTTCTTTGAAATCATCGAATGAGGTGTCGCTTCATCGTCATTGAGCAACACTTTTAATTGCACTGGAACGTTTTTTAATCCAAAAATCATCCGCGCTTTCACGCAATATGGGCAATGGTCGTATATATACAAGGTGTGCATAATGATTCCCTAAACAAACTCAGCGCCAATATGCTGATGAAAACGGCGTTTAACATGAGCCCCATGCTCATCAAACATATAAAGCCGCAACATCATGGCTGAGTTTGGTTCTTCTACCACGGGAGTGTATAATAAACTTGATGAATACACAAGTACCGCCCCTGGTTCTATTTGATACAGTAGATTACCAAATTCAGGAAATGATACGCCAAGGGGAGCGGTGCCATCTTCACTGATATTGGCGATCAGCCCAAATTGGCGATGTGCGTTAGCCGATGTGGTATTGTCTCGCTGGCGTATAACCGGATTATGTTCACTGCATTTTTCGGTTACCACATGTTCTAAATGTGTCACCTTAAAATGGAAACATTTATTCATTTCATTAAACACACGCTTGGCTAATATCTTTTTGATTTGTTCACGCAAATGCTCATCCCGCACAGGAAATTCCCTGTCAACTGCATCTCGCGTTCTGAACCTTAAGCCTGTCAAAATCATTTTAGCGGCCTGTTCCTGCCCTTGATGACTAGCGGATAAACCAAATCGCAAACGCGATTCTAATACCCTAGGCAGTAATAATATTGGTGCACTTAAAGCGATTTTCTCCTGTTTGGTTTTAGCCTGAACCTCTGCTTTTAAGAGCGATTCCAGCGTGCTCACACAGGCATCTGGATCCGCCAATGAGATGAGATGCAATACCCTGAGGAATGGATCACTCACCACACAAAAGCGCCTATAGGATAAGGGCTGCTGTGAGACTGGATCAAATTCACCATCAGTCGCGCCCATTCTGGCACTCATGTTTCCATCAAAATCGGCAACACAAAAGAGATGGTCGTCTAATTCTGTGCTGGTTGACCATAATGAATCACGACGGTCGCAGCTAATAAATACCGGTGCAAGCGCCTGGGACTTCCATAATTCACTTTGATTAATATAGTCAATGATACGCCGGCTTTTAGCATCCCTGAGCGCACCCAAAAAGAACATAACGACAAAACGCCCCCCTAATTTCTGTAACGAAAAAGGTTGGCCAGTTAACAAGTTTCCATTAAACCACGGAAGTGGATCCCCCATCAGCAGCATCGCATCCCCCTTACGAATAAGCCTCTATTCAACTACTATATAATGTGTCATAGCTCTTGTTTACGACCATGATCTAGTAGAGCATACCAGATTAAAAAATTCTTGTCTCGTTTTTTTATCCGAACGAAATAAACCAAGCATGTGGCTGGTTTGCATCACAACATCCGACTTATGGACACCGCGCGTTGTCATACATTGATGACTCGCTTCGATTACCACGCCTACGCCTCGTGGCTGCAGCACTTCGTTGATCGTGTTAGCGACCTGGGCCGTTAGTTTTTCCTGGATCTGCAAACGCTTAGAAAACGCCTCAACCACACGTGCCAACTTACTGATACCCACCACTCGTTGACTAGGTATATAAGCAATATGCGCACGGCCAATAATGGGAACCATATGATGCTCGCAGTATGATTCGATACGAATATCACGCAGCAAAATCATCTCATCATAATCCTCAACTTCTTCAAAGGTACGTTGCAAGAGCGTTTTGGGATCTTCATTGTAACCGCAAAAAAATTCTTCATAACTTTTGGCCACCCGGCGTGGGGTATCGATAAGGCCTTCACGGTCTGGATTATCGCCAGCCCACAGAATAAGCGTACGGACTGCTGCCTCCGCCTCTTGGCGAGTTGGACGGATAATATCGTCACTTTTATTGGGGGCTAAGGTATCGGCTAGTTTAAGTGCGTGAGCTTTCATGGAAGGATTCCTGCTAGGTAAATAACACCTATACCAACCTCAATTCCAAGCACAGGGCACTAGACATCCAGCCGCATAGGTGGGCTGATTGTAGCACATTTTTAAGAAAATTACACCCCTTCAGAGATAATATTCAACAAAGAAGTAAGCGATGGTATGGATTCTTCCAACCTGTTCTTAATAATATGGCTTGTTAATTTTTTACGAAAATCCGCCGGCTTAAGACCAGGGTTAGCAATCACAAAATCAACCAGTAGCTGCAGTCCATCATAGAGGTTATCCGGCAATTTAGACGTTTGGTACAAGAGTTTAAACCCTTTATTTCCGCCGTCCCTAATCAAACGCTTAGCATTAGGAAATGGAATACCAGCCAAGCGCGACATAGCCGCTTCAAAGAAATTCAAATTTCCGTAACAAAGTGAACGAATCGTCAGTGATGGGGTCAAGCGTTTCTGCTGATAAAGATAACTGACATAGTCAAATACCTGTCTTGAATCGTGGGTTGCCACTTTAGCCAAAATGGTATTTTCATTGGATTTTTGTTGAGAACTTATCACAGGCTTAGCCGTCCGCGGATATTGCTTCATCAACTGTTCTTTTGATTCTTCTGCTACCACAACATAGAGTTTATCAACCAATGTTGAACTTAAATCAGTCCTTTCACAGAGATACTCAACCAAACTCGGATAACGGTTTGATTGCTTTAACACAGCATAAAAAGTCTGGTCATTAATGTGGGCATTCTTATTTCCAAGTAATGTTTCTGATACTTCGGGATTATCTTTGGCAACCAGTTCATGTGACAAATCAAACCCAATATCCTCTCTTCTAGCTATGGCTCGCAGTGACCCCGTTTTATCGATTTTATGAACAAACTGTAAAAGGTCATCTTGAGTCAAAACAGGTGAATATTCCAGGATAGGTAAACTCACTTGATCTTCATCATCTTCTGCCAGTAACAAGGCTAGATCATGCGGCAAATATTGCGAAGAACTTAAATGGGTCGATACAGCGGCCCTTACCTTCACTTCATCCTTGGCACTTAAACGTAGAATATCTTCTGCTAAACCGAGCTCTTGAGAACCAAAAGCCGATGAATTAAGGCAATCAGCCAATGTACGAATCATATTTATCTTATGTTCTTGATTAGGAACAAGTTTTAGTTTTTTTGTTGCCTCTAATAAATGTGCCGAAACCATATGATGCCTCCTCGAGTCGTTTTATTACTTATAGCACGAAGGTTTTAATAGGTCGTTAACGCCTGAATGCGCTACCCACACCAACTCAGATTCAGGCGAATAGGGATGAATCTAGCCTCTTCCCAGAGCACTAGTGTCCAATATGCAAGAGCTTGATCTAAAATAATTATTTTGCTCCACTACCACATTCCGTTATCCTCAGCCCACGGAGCAGGAATCTTAGATGGGTAACGTCAAACTAACCCGTGTCCCGCCAAGTGTACTATCGTCCATGCGAATGGTTCCACCGTGGCTGGTGACGATATCTTTAGCAATAGCCAGACCTAGACCAACACCAGAATGGTTTAAATTACGTCCCGGCTCTAACCTGTAAAATGGCTTAAACACATTGATGCGCTCTAGCAAAGGAATGCCTGGACCATTATCATCAATATGGAGATGAAGATGCGTGGTGGTTAGATATCCAGATAGATGGACTTCTGTGCCAAACCGTACCGCATTATCCAGAATATTAACGATAGCCCTTTTGACTGATTGTTCGCGGATGGTTAAATGGATATCAGGAATCTGCTCTATACGAATTTTACTGGGATGATTTTCATAAGTAGTGATAATTTGCTGTATAAAATTCCTGACAATGACCTCAACTGGCTGCTCCTCACCTGCTCCTTTAGCAAACTCCAAATACTCCTGTATCATATGTTCCATGTCTTTAATGTCTTGTTTCATCGATGACACCGCTTCAGGAAATGTTGGTTCAAGCAATGCAAGCTGTAGCGTAATACGCGTTAAAGGTGTACGTAAATCATGCGATACGCCAGCAAGTAATTCGGTTCGCTGTGTCACCATGCGTTGAATACGATGCTTCATTTTCAGAAAAGCTTCTGCGGCTTTTCTGATTTCAATCGCACCTTGAGGGATAAACCATCCCACCTCCAACCCCCGGCCAAATTGATCGGCCGCTTCTGCCATACGCCGTATAGAGCGCACTTGCGTTCGTAAAAACATGAGTGAAATAACCAACGTCAATATCCCTACTCCAACCACCCATTCAATAAAAATATACGTGGTCGAGTTGGTTAAACGTTTGCTTGAAGCCGTAATTATCAGCTTTGATTTAGGCAGCAGTACCGACACAACCACTGTTTTTTGTTCATCAACTAATTGAATCGTGAAGGGGTAATTAAATCTTGCTTTCAGTACTTGTGACAAAAGTTGTATATGATATTTTTCCTGAAGACTGGCCGATTGATTATCAACATGCGCCAGTTGCACAGGATTATCTAACCTAATCCTCAATCCCAAATATTCTTTAGCTTTAAAAATAATTTCTTTATATTTAACTTCAGAAGAATCATGTAACTCATTGACTACAAAAGCAACTTCCCCTCCCAATGAATGTGCCATATGCTGACTGACTGTACTCCAGTGCCTGGCATAAAACATGTAGCTGGCAACCAGTTGCACAATGATGGCTGGCACGACGATAATCAGGAAAAACCGTCCAAATAACGTTAAAGGTAATAGTTTTTTAAAACCATTAAAGAACTTGCGCATAAAGAACATATCCCTTGTTACGGACGGTTTGTAGGTGAATAGGGTTTTTAGGGTCGTCTTCCATTTTTTGGCGCAAGCGCGTGATTTGAACATCAATTGTCCGTTCATTCACCTGATTGCTGAAAGCGGCTAAATCTTCTCGACTGATAATTGTTCCAGGTTTTTTAGCCAAGGCATTAAGCAAGGTGATTTCTGAACTGGTAAGCGGAATACGGATACCACTTTTTTTTAAATCACCGGTTTGGATATTATAGCGTAACTCACCCATCTTAATTACGTCTTCAGAAACGTGGAATGGAACTACCACACGCTTTAGAATTGTCCTTATTTTGAGTACCAATTCTTTGGGCTCGAACGGTTTAGGTAAATAGTCATCGGCACCTGATTCATACCCCAGAATACGATCCGTAGTTTCACCCATAGCGGTTAACATGATGACCGGAATCTGATTGTGCTGCTGGCGGATAGAGCGCGTAAACTCAAGACCTGTTTCTCCCGGCATCATCACATCCACGATCATCAGGTCACACATAAAAGATTCCATTACCTCCCTGGCCTGCACCGCATCGTTAGCAAGCGATACGAAAAAACCCTGTTCCTGAAGGTACTTCCCCAGGAGCTGGCAAATCTTGATATCGTCATCAACGACCAAAATGTGATAAAGGCCCTTTTCTACCATTGCATCTTTCTCATGAAGGCTTTAATATATTGTCACTCTAAGATAAGGAATTTTATATGCTTATACAACCTTTTGATGATCGTGACGGCTATATTTGGTACGATGGCAGCCTTGTTGAATGGCGCAAAGCCACCGTACACGTGTTAAACCATGGGCTACATTATGGTAGCGCCGTGTTCGAGGGTTTGCGCGTCTATGATTCCAAGGCATTCAAATTGCGTGAACATAGTGAGCGCCTGCTTAAATCGGCTGAACTTCTGGGGTATAGCATCCCTTATACCGCCGATCAAATTGATGAAGCTACCCATGAAATCATCAAAGCTCAGTCGATCACGGATGGTTATGTTCGCCCTATAGCATGGCGCGGCAGCGAAAAAATGGCTATTTCTGCGCAACATAACAGAATCCACCTGGCTATCGCTGCGTGGCCATGGCCTCCTTATTTTGCTAAGGAACTTCATGAAAAAGGAATTAGCTTACGACTAGCCACCTATCAGCGCCCGAGTCCTAAAACAGCCCCCACTGCCAGTAAAGCAGCTGGACTGTATATGATCTGTACCATCAGTAAGCATGAAGCTGAACGCGATGGTTACCATGATGCATTAATGCTGGATTACCGTGGTTATCTGGCAGAAGCCACGGGCGCAAACCTCTTTTTGGTTATCGATGGCGAAATCCATACGCCGATTGCCGATTGTTTCCTGGATGGCATTACGCGCCGTACGGTCATTGATATTGCCCGTAAACGCGGTATTAAAGTCTATGAGCGCCATATCCTTCCCGAAGAACTTGCTAAAGCCCAGGAAGTTTTCTTAACCGGCACAGCAGCAGAAATCACCCCAGTGGGTCAGATTGACGGCTTTGAAAAACCGTTTATTTTTAAACCTTCTGCGGTTACGCATCAGCTGGTTGAAGATTATCATCAGCTGGTTCGCTCCTAGGTTATACATGTATGGACCCGGACTTCACCCTTGATCGCACATTAAGTCAGGAATCGAGCATTATTGCCGATTTAACACTCTCACGTGTGCTCTTACATGATCAAGCTGATTTTCCCTGGTTGATTTTAGTGCCAAGACGTGCTCAACTGGTAGAGATCACAGATTTATCTGCGTTGGATCAAGCTCACTTATGGCGTGAAGTTGCATTAGTGATAACGATCATGAAACAACATCTTGGCGCTTATAAAGTAAATGTAGGCGCATTAGGTAATGTGGTTCGGCAATTACATATCCATGTGATTGCCCGTTATCAAGACGACAAAGCCTGGCCAAGTCCGGTGTGGGGCAGGCCAAGGACACCCTACACACCAGAACAAAAACAAGACGTCATCTCACGTATGACGCAATGGATTGAAGAAGGAGTAGATCATGTTTAAAGGGGCCATTACTGCGTTAATTACGCCATTCAAAAACGGCAAAGTGGACTCCGAATCGTTCCAGCGCCATGTCGATAGTCAGATAAAAGCTGGAATTAATGGGCTTGTGCCGTGTGGGACTACGGGCGAATCGCCTACCCTTACCCATGATGAGCATAATCTGGTGATTGAACTTTGCATCAACGCAACCAATAAACGAGTGCCCGTTATCGCGGGCACAGGTTCTAATTCAACCGAAGAGGCGGTGATGATGTCGCTCCATGCGCAAAAAGCCGGCGCTGATGCAGTACTTATCGCGACTCCTTACTATAATAAACCAACTCAGGAAGGGCTTTATCAACATTATAAAGCCATTCACGACGCGCTCGATATTCCAATTATCGTTTATAATATCCCTGGCCGTTCGGTCATTGATTTAAAAGATGAAACACTTGGTCGCCTGGCAGAATTGCCTCGCATTGCTGGCAATAAAGATGCCACCGGCGATCTCGCCCGCATCAGTTCACTCCGAGCAGTGCTGGGTAAACGTCCGTTTGCTTATCTTTCTGGCGAAGACGGAACGGCCCTTTCCTTTAATGCACAAGGCGGCGTTGGCTGTATTTCCGTAACCTCCAATATTTTACCCGCTCAATGCGTGGCCTTGCAAGATGCCTGGTTTGCTGGTGATGTTAAACGCGCGTTGGAAATCCACGATGAATTAACCCCCATCCACCAAGCCATGTTCTGCGAAACGAGCCCGGCTCCCGTTAAATACGCGGCCAGCCTGCTTGGCATTTGCACTGATGAAATCCGCTTACCACTGGTTATGCCTTCTGAGGCAAGCAAAGAGCGTGTTCGCACTGTACTCAAAACCCAAGGCTTATTGAAGTAAGGATAAAGGGATATATGGCCACTACAGATCCAACTCAAGTACGCCGTATTATCGCCCATAATAAACGGGCACGTTTTGATTATTTTATCGAAGAAACCATAGAAGCTGGTTTGTGCCTGCAAGGCAGTGAAGTGAAATCCCTGCGTAAAAACCGCGGCAGTATCGATGAAGCCTATGTAGGCGAGCAAGGGGGTGAACTTTATTTACTTCATTCCTATATCGGCGAATATACCGAAGCGCACCAATTCAACCACCCCATCCACCGGCCGAGAAAATTACTGCTTCATAAAAAGCAGATTAATAAATGGATGGGCCGGGTCAAAATGAAAGGGTACACCATTGTCCCTGTTTGCCTGTATTTTAATCATAAAAACAAAGCCAAAATTGAAATTGGCCTTGCCAAAGGTAAGAAGGAACATGACAAACGCCAGAGCATCAAACAACGGGAATGGGATCGCGAAAAGGAACGGACGTTAAAGGAAAAATAATGTCCATTAAGGCCGATGCCCATCGATGGCATTTTATTCTCCTTTCAATCACAAATGAAAGCGTTTATTTATATAACATAAACAACGTCAAACCACGCCTCGAAAAAAAAGGCGGACTCATGTCCGCCTTTTAAAGGTCGTGCGTGTTAATCTGTGTTATTTTTTACTGGCGCGATAACCGAACATCAATGCGTTTTTGCGGCATTCATTTTCGTTTTTAAAACCCTTAAACGAATTTCCCAGCACATTGCCTTTGGTATCCTGGCAACGCCAACGGAATTGTTTCTGGCGATCACGATAAATTTTCCACTTTGTTTTTAGCATGGGTATCTCCCTTTACAATTAAACAGTCTATACTATTAAATGTAGAGAAAAATATTTAAAATAATATTAAACTTATATATTTTAATTATAAACTTCTATAATTATTTGATTCATTCCCAGCTAACAGTCTTTGAAAGCCGATTTGAGGTGGCGCCCCTGCTTTTCCTAAAGAAAAATCGCCCCTTTCAATTCCAGCTCTTAGATGAATGCACTGACTATAGATTTTTTTAATTTCTGGCGAAACATTTATTCTTGAGCTGCCATCAGGACTCGTCATTTCAACAGCATCAAAATGACTATAAGCTACGGCTGAACTCAGGATACTCCACGGATGCTTAATATAACTAATGAGAGCATTTGCTAATGAACTTTGTCCCAGACTTTGAGCTGTTCGTGCGAGGTTCAAATCAGCACATAAATCAACTAATGTTGCCGATGGCTTATTTGATTGGAGTTGTCTGTAATAACTATCCCACTGCTGTTTGGTTTGATCCCCTTCAAAATCATTCCGTGACAGTTTTCTACGTTTACACTCTTGGGTAAAATGAGAATCGCCCTTCGGCAGTGATTTTCCAAATTTGTCAACGTTACTTTGAATATTCTTGGTCATGGTTAAGCCTCTGCTCATACAATAGAAAAAAGTAACAATAAATGAAACATGATTTTATGTCAAATAATTGCTAAATATCTATCATTAAAATGAACAATCTGATCCTCACGATTCTTTCACTAATTCAAGACAACGACTCCTTTACCAGATGAGGATCGGCCGTTCGTCTCAGCCAAGTTTTCTACTTTTAACGCAATAGGATTTACTTTATGACCCTGTCTTTGTATTGCCTTAACCCAACAACCAGGAGTGCCTTGACTTGGTTCTGGTAATCGCGATACATGGGTTTTCTTCATATCAATCCTTTGAGGCACCCTTTCTTGCGGTACTTTCTCTTGGATAATTAACGCATCTGCGCCCGATTGAATCTGTTCAATCTTAGCATCGAGCTCACTTTTATGTCCTCTTACATACTGCCTGTATTCTGGGAATCGGCTCATGGCATAATGCATACGACGTTGATTAAGTTCCAGCTGATCCATTATCTGACCTTTGACCTCTTGATTGATAATGGGTGATAACCAACGATGAATGGTATCGCGGTTAATATGAGAAACAATATAATAGCCAGCAAGCACGTCTTCACTGAGGGCAGAGCTTTGCCTGAAAACCTCAGAAAATGGGAATTTGTATGGTTGTAACGCATCATGTTCAGCCTTTTCTTTATAGGCACGCCGTATCTGATCTTTAGAAGGAAATGCATTATTCATGAAGTCAGAATAATTCGCGAACATAGACACAAACAAAGGCGCTTGGTTTTGCCTTATTGTATCAAATGTCTCGTCATAAACGCCTTGGCAATACTCGACACAACAATTCTTAAAAGTTTCATTTGTTTTGTCATGATTCTTGTCATTCAAATAGTACTCCAGGAAATGAGTACTAATATCCCCTTGATCGTTCACAAATAACGGAAGGTAGGTCAAGTTCGTTGTATTTCCACTTTTAAACTGACTCATCTCATCTTTCACAACATCCCAATAAGAAACGGGACCATTAGCTGCATTTCCGAGAGGTTGATCATCCACAATAGCAAATAACAACGCTCTTTTCTCGTAAATCATATCAAATCTACTTCTGGTTTCCCAATATTCTTCATCAAGCGTCGCTCCAAAAGAAAGATAAAGATCTTTATCCAAAAAGCAATTGGAAGAACCATGTGTTCCATAATCATCTGGAGAGAACAAATCATCAAGCATAGATTTAACACCCAGGTCAAATTTATCATCAAAGAAACGAAGCGCAATCTCGCTTTGATTTCGATTTGATAAATCGGTACCATTTAGTAATAGGTTTGCGGGCTGGCGATCCTGACTTCTTACCCAATCCAGAATAGCCAATGCTTGGCCAAAACCTGTGATCTCTTTATTATGCAATTTTAGTTTGCCGGTTTGATCCAGGATAATAGGTTCAAACGCAACAGAATTATGTGCTTTTTGTTCTACATCACAGCTAGCAATACCGGCCAATGGTTCTCGATAATACAGAGCTCCTGGGTATTTAGGCTTTCGTTCTTTCTCGTCATCGTGATGAAGAATATTAACATACGCTTGCGGATGTCGTTTAGGTTCACAGATGGCTTCTAAAGGCACAATCCCAGGTTCAATAATCGACACAATATAGTGCATGGGTGGCAATTCCCCGCAATGCTCTGGGCGGATATGTCCGGTCTTTGCAACCTCCATACCCATCCCTTTCCATATTTCTCGGCTTGCAATGGTTTTTTGGACAATAACTTCCTGATCTCTCAATTGCCCCTCGTTATAAATACCATGTTTATGGGTGGCTTCCTGCAACATGCTTTTATCATCGCTGGTAAGATAATGGAGATTATAACATTCTGCAGAGGGAACTTTCACGTGGACACTGATATGTTTTGGCTGTCCATCCATCCCGATAACGACATCATTATTGGCATCAACCAGCCATAAATGTCCCCTTATGGATTGGCTATTACCAACAACACTGGCATTCTCATCCGGAACAAAACGGCCACGATAGGTCTCATTATCAATTGAAAACTGAATTAGGGTATCTTTCGACATACTACATACTCACGCCCGCCTTGGCATTTCCTCATCTCTTCAGGGCGACTATAGCACAAAGCAACGAATACATCAATATTATTCTATTTTTAAAATTGCTTATTAAATAAACTTCATATTTATATAAAATATCCATTATAGAATTGCGTTTATATTATAACAACAATGAGAAAATGTCTTGCGTGCGCTCTCTATTATCTGTGAGTTGTATGATCTTTGTTATTATGGCTTCTGGAATCTGTTACTTTCTGAGTCCATTTTGAAACCTCATGTGATTTTTCTTTAGGTTGAATGGATTTTTCCAAGGCGGCACTTACCGATTTTAATGGCTCTTTCAGGTCTTTGACCTGCACATTTTCTGGCTGTGCGAACGGTTGAATATTGGCACTCTTTTCATTACTTTCATTCCTGCTTTTAAACTCAGGGTGCTGTACTAGATTTTCTTTCAAGGATTCGACCATTTCATTGAAAGGCGGACGCACGATATTTTTATCTTGCGGACTTGGAATTTTTACTTGGTATTCTTTTCCTTTACCATCAACTAATCTCACCCTTAATTGCTCGGTTCCATTATTTTCAGAATAGGCCACGATATCCTTCAAGCTTCCGGTTAATGACTCCCCCTCAACGGAAACATGAAAACGTTGAGCATTCGTAAGTGATCGTGTTTTTGTGTCTTGACCAAATAATTCCACCATAATGAACCCACTTATTTCCTGGTTTTATATCTTCATTTACTAACAATACATTAATTATTATACGCAATAAATATTAATTATTTATTACTTATATTGATTTATATTATATTTTATAACTAAACTTCAGCATCTTAACGTTGTTTAAGCGTAGCGTTTCACATCTTCGGATGTCATTAACCTGGTTGACAACATGATAACACTCTCGCTACTCCAAATGGGTACGGCGCAGGTTTTGACAGATATTCGTGTAGAACCTGTGACCAACCTCTTCTTACCTATTAAGAGGTTCAGTAACCTTTTTGGAGATTCGTTATGAAACGTTTCCTTATTGTAAGTTTACTTAGTCTCTCATGCCTCTCCCTTCCAGCATTAGCGCAGGATGCCCCTCCTCCACCAGGAAGCAGCCCTGAAGGCCCTCAAGGCGACGATCATGGCCCCCGCCATCGCCAAAGAATTAAACATCCCAGTTATGGCGCTGTCGCAGCTGTCGCGTGCAGTCGAGCAACGCGACGATAAACGCCCGCAACCCTCTGACCTTAGGGAGTCAGGAAGTATTGAGCAAGATGCCGACGTGGTGATGTTTATCTACCGCGAAGAATATTACGTAGCCCGAAAACAACCAGCTGATGGCTCACCCAAATTCGGCGAATGGCAAGACCAAATGAACAGCTGCGCAAATCAGGCGGAGATTATTATTGCCAAACAACGTAATGGTCCGGTGGGAGTTGCGAAATTGTTCTTTGATTCTAATTCGACCAGGTTTGGGAATCTGGCGGAAGAGGATATTGTGCCGTATGTTTAAATTAAATACTCCATTATAAATTAATATTAAAATCCATTGTCAAGAAAGACGTGTAATGATAATAATTGATTGTGATTGTTAGATTTTTAAGGAGTATAATTATGAGAAGTTCCGATTTACTAAGAAATAGTTTCGAAATTTATCAAAATCAGAATTTAGAGGGGGAAATAAATGATATTTGTGATTGGGCAAGAGGAGAGGCTCAGGAATGGCAAGACCTTTTAGCGGATTTTACACCAGCCACATATTTCTTTAATGGGTTGGACAAGGGGATGCGAGTTGGATCATGGATAGGAAAAGTGGGTGTTGTTTTTGGATTAACTAGTCTTGGTTTTATCACGATGGTGCCGCCTATTGAGGACAATACAGGCCTTCCACAGCAGTCGCTTGAAGAGAAACAAACTGCACTCATGTGTATTACGGCAGGAAGCGCTGCACTTATTGTATTGGCTTCTGCATCAAGGCGACTATTGAATTGTATGAGAACAGGCAGTATGCTACCGGCAATGGCTGGTGCTATTCCACGTATCATTAATTTCTCCAAAAAAAAAGGTGATGATACTAAAATTAGGGCTTGTGAAAAATTAGAAGAAAGTGGATTGTTGGAGACACCTCCCTTATCACTACAAGAGCTACAGTCAATAAAAACGGTATGTTATCTAGCTTCTAAAAACGGTCAAATTGATCCGGAAAATTTAATGTATAATTATCAAAAACCTAACGGACAGCAGAAATCTATTCAATTATCGGAATCGGATTTCTTCCTTCTAACAGAAGCGCTTCAACATCGTAATTATTTAAATCATAGCTTAGCACAGTTTAGTTTTCAAAGTAGATTCACTGCAGGGAATAAGGAACTTCTGACTCGTGCGGAAAGGCAAAATAATCGGCCATGGATTCAAATGGTCAATAACCAACAAGTTGCTGCCCAGCATCAGCATCAGCTATAATCCGCTTCCGCTTTGCTAGAGCGTAAGTATCGGAGTGTGTCGATAGGAATCATGCTTTAGCTAAATTTGGCTTTGCCAAAATTTAGCTAAAGCGGATTTTGCAGCTGCTAAGTGGCTCCTCGAAAATGTTCGAAAGTAACCGCGTGCAGGAAATTTCTGAAATTTGCCAGTCCTTAAAGGCCATAGCCAAAAACTAAACATACCGGGGCCTGTTTTAAAATGAAGTGCAACACCTTATGATGCTTCGAATGATGTATACGTAATGCATATAAATATCCCAGGTAGATTTGTCAACATTCCGTCTTGCCAAAGGCAACGATGAATAGCTATTGTTTTAACGAACTCTGGGTGGGCCAGGGAGTATATATTCATCAGTCAGCCTTCTCTCTTACGAGCTCCTTCTGACTACGCCAGGCGTAGCTCGTAAGAGTGAAGGCTGGTGCACCCGAGACGATTCGAACGTCCGACCTTTGCCTTCGGAGGGCAACACTCTATCCAACTGAGCTACGGGTGCATATAACTAAAAAAGAAAAACTACCTGAATTCAATTCCTTGAATCTCGTAAGCCTTGCCGCCACGGGGGGTGGTTACTTCGATATAGTCGCCGACGGTTTTGCCGATGAGTGCGCGGGCTAGGGGGGAGACGATTGAGATACGATTTTGATTGATATCGGCTTCGTATTCACCAACGATCTGGTAATTGACCTCTTTTTCGGTGTCCTCGTCAATAAGGGCAACGTAGGCGCCAAAGGTGACAATGTTACCGCTTAATTTGCTGGTATCAATCACTTCGGCACGGGCAATGCGGTCTTCCAACTCGGCAATGCGGCCTTCGATAAAGCCCTGCTTTTCACGGGCTGATGTGTATTCGGCATTTTCGGAGAGATCACCATGGGCGCGCGCTTCGGCGATGGCCACGATAATATTAGGGCGATCCACCGCTTTTAAATGATGGAGTTCTTCTTGCAACATGGAATAGCCCGTAAGGGTTATCGGAATTTTTGTAAGTGTTGACATGGTTTTACCCCTTATCAAGTTGAAGCCACAGTATAACCGCATCAAGCATTATAGACAATAGATTTATAAAAAACCGAGGGCGTGGCTGATAACCAAGGTTATTGGCTTTATTTGGGAAACAAATGACACCTCGAAAAAACTCTATTGGATAACTCCCAATGAGGCCTTCCCAAAAAATGTCATAATGTTGCACTTCAAATGTGAATGTGGCCTTTTAATGTATTGCCAAATTACACCTTAAGTCATCCCATGTTAAATAATTGACTATTATAGTAAATAAATTATAATTCCCCTTTTATTTAATAATTGAGATGCTTTTAAAATGCCAAGAAATCAACGTACAAATTCAGCTAGCGCTTCTTCCCGAACGTCTCGTTCTCAAAACAGGCATGAAAGAACCAGCAGCACTCCTCCTGCCCCAACGACTATTGAAGCACTGATCAATAATAAGCGCTATTTTGAAGATCTCTATCCGCATCAAAGAAAATTATTACAAGGATACGGTAACATGTTAAACCGTCATTACTTGAGTAATGAGGTAGAATCTTATCCTTCTTGGAATGGAAATGCCATTTGCAGCCATGCTATGGGCCTAGGCAAAAGCAGGGCGCTGCTTTCACTGATTAAGCTGCATGGTCTTTATTATACGGCCAATAAGAGGCTGTTAGATCAGAACCAACATCAGGCTCCACGTATTTTAATCGTGGCTCCGAATGAGATGCTGATTAAGCAATTAAAGGCAGAAAATGAAAAATATGGGCTAGGACTAACATTTATTAAAAAGAATCAAACAGACAATACCCCCAATCAAGATGCAATTAGGGTAATGACAATAGGCCAATTAGACAATTTCAATTGGACCGAGATTGATGTTGTCTGTATTGATGAAGCGCATAAATGTATGTCTGACAAAAAAGAAGGTTGTTTACATGAAGTCATTAAGAACAACCAGACCTTGGTTATTGCATTCAGCGGCACGCCTATTTATAATCTGCATAGTAATGGCCGTCAGGTAAATAGTTTATATGAGGAATTTGGGGTAAAAGTGGGCGGTCCTTGTCATTTTGATATGCCGATATCCCAAGGCATTAATGAGGGCTATTTATCTGAATTATTGCTTTCTGAATTAGCCATTAGTCCATCGACACCTGAAAAAAAAGAGATTTTGTTTGCGGATAAACTAAGTTATTTTTATGAAGCCTTCGCAACCGGCAAGAGCCCAGATCAAGTAAATTTATTTGGTGTTCCAGCGGTTATGATTACCAATACGATCAAAGAAGTAGAGCGGACCGTTACATATTTTAACGCAAAACTTGAGCCTTATTTAGTATTAGATGAACATCTGTTTAATTTTTTTCTTAAGAAAAATCCAGGTAGAAATCGTTCCATTAGCGCCTATCCAGGGTTTTTAGAAAGATTAATTTCAAATGAGCCTCGTAATTTAGAGTTGTGTGGAGAATGCTATAGTGATTTACGCATGCTTCCAGTTGAGAAAAAAAATGAGTTATACGAACTAGAAAAATATTCATTATTGGAAATAACGGAAGGTGAAGATTACGATATTATAGAAAATTATAACAAAGAAAAACAATCGATTAAAGATGAAATAAATAGATTAGAGCGCATATCAAACCTATACAATGATTTTTCTCAACAAGATCAGGATAGCCAGTTAGCTCCAAAAAGACTCTTGCGAACGATTGCTAAATTACGGGAAAATCACTTCAAATGTATAACTAGCCAGAATCCAGATCGAGAACGTTACTCCTCAAACGAGGTGATAGAAATCCGCAATTCGTTTGAAATTGCCAAGCCGCTTCATTCAAAATTAAGCTCAACCGAACATCAAGCAACCATTCAGCAATATGAAAATAAAGGCTGTCTTATCCTCATCGGTGTTTTAGAAATAGCATTAGGTTTAAATCTACCGCGTGCCAAGCTATTATTTATAGCCCGTGATCTTCAATCGGAAACGCTTTTGTATCAAGCCGTTGGCCGTATATTAAGACGAGCCCCTGACACACATGAATTACCTGGTACATCAGGGATTGCACGTGTTATTCAAATGGTCACCCCAAACCATATACCGCCGATGATGTATAAGGCAATCAACTATAGTCATTACTATGGAGAGGGTGGCGTAACAGAGATGCCGGCAGGGGTGGTTTGGCGTGAAGAGTATGAACGACAACCATTGGCCCGTTTAAACCCAAATCTTCAAGGGATTTTATGGTGCAGCGCACAGCAGCCCTTGCTTTTGCGTTACAAACAGTATAGTGAGACCTCTCAATCACCGAAGATCGAACATGCTATTCGTGTTTTAAAGAGCGTGTGTCATCATTTTTCTACTCAAATCAATCAAGAGCACGAAAATGAGATACAAAGAAGAGAAAGCGCAAGCTCTCATCCAAGAGAGAGAAATCAGGCTGCTAATCCGCAAGCAGACAGAATAGACCATCCCACGATATTATTGCCTGACGTGCAGGAAACCGATTCCCAAAAAGAATTACGTGCCCTGATTCAGCATCCTGAATGGGGAGAATTATCGACGAAACTCCGCTATTTTATCGAATATAGTAGAGGTTTTCCAGGAGTTGACGAAGACAATTCAGGCAACACCGAGCAAGAACGAGCAGAACTTAACATGGGTATGTTAGAAGAAATCATACCTGAGGCTCACATCTTAAAAGAATTTCAAAAGGCAATTAAACGAGTAACGGGTGTTGCGTCTCATCATTCAAATCAAAGTATCAATAGAGGAGATAATGAACCAGGAGACGCCCCAGAAAAACCTGATGAAACCTGGTTAGACCGAATAATCAAGCGATTGCAAAAGAAAGTTCCTTCAACAGGAAGTAATGTCAATAACAACAGGAGGACACGTCCTAGAAGAACACCTTCAAGGCATGAAATCGAAATTCCAGAAGCAACCAATCAAACCGTTTCACAACAGCTGCCAGTGCCACCGTCTGATCGGGAAGCAGTAGAATCTGTATCTAATCCTGTGAACGAAATTCTTCCGGTACAAGAGGAGGCCTTGATTGAAGATGGACCTATCAGCCAAAGCCATTCTGAGGAGGAAAGTTCTACTGAAGATGAACCGATAAGTCCAAGCCATTCTGAGATAGGTCATAATGATGGACCACAAGTCGAAATGCAAAAGGGATCAGAAGTAGGAAGCATTGGTGAGCGGGATAAAATCACCCAAGATGATACAGAAGCGAATGCTGACATGCAGGATGTGGCACTCGTTACGCCAGAATATAACGAGAATATAGGAACAGATATTTCTATTGAAAACAAGGTTCATGAATTCTTCGATACACTAGACAAATTAGTAAAATTAGCTTCTAAGAAAGAGATTACTCTGTCAAATAAAGAAAAAAAGATAAATCATTTAACGTCTATTATTTTATCTTTAGTTGCATATTCGTTAAAACAGAAGAGCCCAGAAACAAAAGAAGCATTCATTAACGCATTGAATACAACAACGATGGGCGAGAAAAAGACAACTTTATTATCGTATCTTTGTTTTTGTGGTTATAGTGATCTTGCTACGGAACTCCTTAAGATTGAAGGAATAGATATTTTTAATAGCAATCAAGCTGATAATCCATTCTGCCGTACATTACAGGGTTTAGGGGGGGCCCTTAATAAAAAAAGAATTCATCCTTTAGATGAATTCGAGAAAAAAGAACGTAGAAAGCGTGCAACGACGATTATTCGTTCTTTAATAGAAAAGTGCCAAAAGTCAAGAAAGAAGGAAGATGAAGATAAATTGAGTACGATTGTCAATTTACCAATCATGCAAAATCAAGACACCGTATTAATGAATGCTTGTTTAAATGGTTATGATGATATCGTTGCAGAACTGCTTACGATTGAAGGAATAGATATTTTAAAGGGCAATCAATCTAAAAATGCATTCTCCCATACATTAAACGGTTTAAGGTTTTTCCTTAATAGAACAGAAATTTATCTTTCAGATGAAGTTAAAACAGAACGTTGGAATCGTGCAACGAAGATTATTCGTTCTTTAATAGCCGTGTGCAAAGAGCCAGGAAAGGAGAAGGATAAAGATAGATTGAGGGAGTTAGTCAATGCAAAGAGCAGGAAGAATCAAGAAACCTTATTAATGGATGCGTGCTTTCAGGGTTGGGATGATATCGTTGCGGAATTCCTTACGATTGAAGGAATAGATATTTTTATTCACAATCAATCTGAGAATGCATTCTCCCGTACATTAAAAGGTTTAGGGGTTTTCCTTAATAAAGAAGGAATTCATCTTTCAGATGAAGTTAAAACAGAACGTTGGAATCGTGCAACGAAGATTATTCGTTCTTTAATAGCCGTGTGCAAAGAGCCAGGAAAGAAGGAAGAAAAAAAGGCATTGAGTCAGTTAGTCAATTTAAATATCACGAAGAAGCAACAAACCTTATTAATGGATGCGTGCTTTCAGGGTTGGGATGATATCGTTGCGGAATTCCTTACGATTGAAGGAATAGATATTTTTATTCACAATCAATCTGAGAATGCATTCTCCATTACATTAACAGGTTTAGCGGTTTTCCTTAATAAAGAAGGAATTCATCTTTCAGATGAAGTTAAAACAGAACGTTGGAATCGTGCAACGAAGATTATTCGTTCTTTAATAGCCGTGTGCAAAGAGCCAGGAAAGGAGAAGGATAAAGATAGATTGAGGGAGTTAGTCAATGTAAAGAGCAGGAAGAATCACGAAACCTTATTAATGGATGCGTGCTTTCATGGTTGGGATGATATCGTTGCGGAATTCCTTACGATTGAAGGAATAGATATTTTTATTCTCAATCAATCTGAGAATGCATTCTCCCGTACATTAGTGGGTTTAAGGGTTTTCCTTAATAGAAAAGTAATTTATATTTCAGATGAAGTGAAAACAGAACGTAGAAACCGTGCAACATCCATTATTCATTCTTTAATAGAAAAGTGCCAAAAGTCAGGAAAAAAGGAAGATGAAGATAGATTGAGTCAGTTCGTCAATTTAAGAACAACGAGGCAAGATACCTTATTAATGAATGCGTGTTTTTATGGTTGGGATGATATCGTTGCGGAACTCCTTACGATTAAAGGAATAGATATTTTATTCACAACAGATAATCTAAGAAGTTGCATTCTCTCTAACCATATTAAAGGGGGATATCAGCCCGTTTTTCTAATTCAAAACAATTAATAAATTCCTGAGAAATAGCAAGTCATCTAAGCACGGTCAACCGGTAAATCCATTTTAAGATCTACCCTGCTTTTCAGCCAGAAAGAATCTCCTCGCATAACAACGCCTAGAGGTTAAACAGAACTTAAAGCTGACCAGTTAAATGAACTAACTTATATGTAAAAAAAAACATTATAGCTCCTACATGCTTGGATAGTTTAAAATCCAAAAGGACTTAGTTAACGGTGATTTTCACCAATCATTATACCTTCGCGAAACAATGAAAAGGGCGGCGTCGAGAATTCTTCTTGGCGACAAGATCCCCCGAAACAAACATTCACATACAACAAGGGATTTATGAAACCATGATAATATAACCTAACCCCAAGAAAATCAATTGAACCCTAAGAGGCACCTAAAAAGCAGGGGTTGCACCAAAGGCCTCGATATTATAACGTGCACATATCCTCAGTTTTTCTAATTCAAAACAATTAATGAGAATAGAACCACAACACACTATAGTGGAAATTATCCTCCGCTAGAGGAACAGATAACACCGAACTAAACTTTAAATGCCTTCTTTTGGTTAAAACAGAAGAAAGAGAAATCCGCAATACCCCCAGCAAAATAAAACCAATATTCAAGATAATGTTGCCAAGGCCTCGATATTATAACGTGCAATATCCTCGCCGCAATCATGGAATCCAGAACCGTATAGTGGAAAGGATCGAGGATCAGATAACCCTTCTTTTGGAGAAAGAGAAAGAGAAAGAGAAAGAGAAAGAGATCGCAATCCCCAGCAAAATAACCAGATAACAAATCAAGCAATGGGAAGAAACTACAATAACAACAATAACAACAATCGAGTAGAATACATATATTCTACCCAAAACAACCGTAATAAGGGACCTAATAATAATGGTATAGGGAGAAGATGACCATTAGTTCATTTTAAGCTATAATCTGACATCTGGAAACGCCTCAATTGGATAACTCCCAATGAGGCCTTCCTAAAGTAATGTCATAATGTTGCACTTCAAACTTGAATGCGTCATGATGCAGAGTTATGTACTTTATTTCAAATGGATTTGCAAAATGAAAGAATTGAATATCACCATAGAGGATACGCAGCAGCTTATAAAAGATCTTTACCTACAGTTAGGGCAGTTAAATGAAGACGAACAAGCTGAGGGGATTAAAGCGTGGTTAATTGAGAATGGCGAAGATCGTATAAAACCACTCTCATTAGATGATTTTTTAACTGTACCAATGGATATCAGGGCTATCAGATCTCATGCTAGATCTGAATGGGAACTGTGCTTGAGATTGGGTTCCCGATTATGCTCCTATTGGCTTGATGCTCAAGAGCAAGCCAATGTGCCTACGAAGGAGATTCTTATTCAATATATGTCTCAAGAACGGATGCTCCCTATTATAGGCTGTTTCATTGGGGAGTGGTGTTTAAGATGGGGGGATACATTCTCATTATCGGAAATTCAGACCTATTCATATAATGAATTACCTTTAAATCAGGAATTTTTTGACCAGTGGAATCGCAAAAATGAATTTATCACTGCTGGTATGGGACTTGATGAGTTTCTTAAACAAAAGATTTGTTTTATGACAAGCGAGTATAACATAGGTCGTGCTTTTAGATGTTGGTATTCATTGAATGCCAAAACATGGACTCCAGAACAGATTGTAGACAATATTATCCATAATGCTCAAGTTGAAGAATCATTAAAATCTATATTTATTATAATTTCATGCTCGGAAACTGCTACAAAAATGACAGTGACTGATCTCTGTGAGAAGATCTTTCCATTTATTTCATTTATTTCAGATAAAAACAAAAATCTAATTTACTATAGTTGGTGTACGCGGCAAGACTTTATTGCATTAGATATTTTAGATCGAGAAATAGCTCCGCGGGTAGGCCAATTTTTCTTTCAAAGATTTTTTCAGCAGTGTAATTATAAAAGCAATTATGTAAGGAACAAAAGCTTAGAAGACATATCTGAAATGTTTAAAAGCCTATCATGCAAACCACTTAAAGAAGAATTGTTAATGGTATGGTTAATAAACGATCTAAATACCCCCTTAGAAGAAGTCGGTCGCGTCTTTCAATTTGCTACTAAGAATTTAAGCGCTTCCAACTTCTCGATTTATCTTGATTCCTTAATATCGAAAAGAAATTTTTCGCTTATGGAAATTTCTAAATATATCATGCCGCATCTGGACGATAGGCTGAAGCACCATATAAATAGTAGTAATTTCAAGAATGTATTAACTCCAGTAATTAAGCCCCTTCACAAGCAGTCTGATTTGGTTTTTTACTTGAGTGATGTATCTGAATCAATGGATGATTACCTAAAAAGTTTGGTTGCACAGAAGTGGGCACTTGTCCATCAGGATAGTATTAAACTAGATTCTTTTTTAGAAGAAGTCCTCCCCTTAATCAATGCTTCATTCAGTAGATCCCGTTTGATTGCTAAATTATTTTCAAAAATCTCTAAACCTAGTGTTAGCTTAGAAATTTTCTTGGAAAAAATACTGCCGCAAGTTGAGGATGGCGATCAAAAAACAAAGATCTGCTCGAATTGGTTTAAATATTGCTGTAGCGAAACTTTTAGCTTAGAAATTCTACAGGAAAGAATATTGCCGCATATTGTGAGTGAAGAAAAAAAAGATAAAATCCGTTTCTTATGGCTACAGTATCGCTGTAATTTGAATTCTGGGCAGATCATTGATTTGATAAAGAGTCAGAGATTCATTAACGTGTATGCCGAGAACGTCGAGGAAGAGCTGCATAATGTTTTTGGTAGCCGTCCAGATTTCGACCAAAGACAGGTTTTGGATATTTGCGAACAATTATATCCATTCGTTGACGAATTCAAAATAAAGATCTTTACGCATTTCGTTAGAATGTATGATGAATCAGATGAAAATAAACAATTATTATCTGAGTTTATTTTGTTGTTAAAGCAAGATGATCTCCTTTATGATTTACTTTCAGATTTAAAAACTGAATTGGGATTAAGCGCATTAGATATAGTGGAATTGGTGGGTACGCGTCTTCATAGCCAGTATCACTCGATTGCCGATATTCTAAAAGGACATCAACTTGTAGATTCATTGACTGCAGAAGGGATGGAAAAAGCTCGGAGAGAATTAGAAACAGAGCACCCGGAAGCCATTGCGCTGTTTTCTCTCTTTTCTCTCTATGATCTAAAAGGAAAATTGGCTGATTTCAAGACGTTATTAAAACCCAAACTGCTTGGAAAAATTCAAGGGCAATTTAAAGTCAGTGATAAACATGCATATGTGACAGAAGCTGAATTAATGAAGCTGTCTGCTTTGGCAGATGTGTCGTTACCGAAGGTCGAAACAGTGACCTCCTATTTAAAAGCAAAAGTCCCGCCTGTTCCGCCGATAGGGGATATTGACAGCTACACCCTTCATGTGGAAGGGGTAGAACTGTCGTGTGGCATAGTGACATTGAATGACCAGTTCAAGTCACTGCTACGAAGTGATAATCCAGATCAAGAACAAGTCGGTGATTTTTTCCAAAAAATTCTCCAGCTAGACCATGCGCTCAGTGCCGATAATGTAGAGAAAATAAAGAAACTATTTTCTCAAGATAAAAGCCTCTTCGCCTATATATTTAACCAACCTGACGGTGCACGTTCGATCACCAACCTACTTCATGGATTAAGGGATGGTTGCGTTGCCAATATTGGAACGCAGATCCAGATAGCGGCGTATGGCTTCCTCATCGAAGATAAGATGGATCAGATATTATATGGGGTGTATCGCGACTTTGTTGCTATACCACTCATTAATAGGAACGATCAAGACGTACTTGGGGCTAGCGCGAGTGGGATTAATATCCTTGATCTTAATTACCTGAATAGGCAATCTCTATCTCCTATGGGTTTGGTTAGAGCCATCAATGAGCAGTTCTACTCTGAGGGCAAAATGGTAAGGGATCCCTGGGCGATCATTAAACAATTTGCGGGCCGACAGATTGCCATCGATTTGATCGAACGATGGAGAGAGAGGCAAGATTTCGACACCCTTGCATCCAATGTGGCCACTTATTTAGTACTACTGAAGGTCTCAGATATACTTTTACATCAGGAAGCTTCTGAATTTAGAGATAAGTATGCTCCCGAAGTTAAGTTTTGCGAAAATGAAATGGCAAAGCAACGTTATGATTTTCTGAAGCGGCGACAAAAGCGGAATGAGAAGAAGGATACAGCGCGATCTCCTGACCAAACAGAGCCTGGATCATGGGTTTCTGTTTTAGAGTTAGAACCAGCTAATAAACCCGTTAAGCAACGAACTGTCAGAAGTTCACTTGAAGAGGAAGGCCTCAGGAATGTAGCTGAGCAGCTCAGAAAAGGAAATAACGTTAATTACCGTATTTAAAAATGCTTCTCTAAACGCGCCTATAAAAACGGTGTCATCCCCCAAATTTTCGAATGCGAGCCGGACTATAGGCGAGCTCCTTTGAACATTCAGGCCATGACACCGTTTGTTATAATAAAGATATTTATACAAAACATATCGTTAGATGGAATGTGGCTATCTACCAGGCGACATCTAAAGAAAAAGCTGAAAACGCATTGCTCAAATTGGTCGTGCCGATCAGAAAATTCTGCTAAAGTGGGACCATACCTGTCGTTAATTGGGCTATTATCGTCTCTCAGCTCAATTGCCACTTTAATGGCAGAATCAAGCTTAACATTACTTGACACCGTTTAATGAAAAGTCTCAACCGTTAGTTCATTATAAGCTATAATCTGATACCTCGGAACGCCTCTATTGGATAACTCCTAATGAGAGGCCTTCCTAAAGAAAGGTCATAATGTTGCACTTCAAACGAGAATATGGCTAGGAAGATAATTACCACACTCCAAACATCTGCTGTTTCGCACAATATTAGGTTAACAGATCGGTGGGCGGAAGGTGCTTCTTGTTAAAAAACTGCCCTAACCACACTTTAAGTCCGTTAATATAGGTGAAGGTAACTGGTACTACCAGCAGACTTAAAGCCGTGGATGTAATTAATCCGCCAATAACCGCTATCGCCATAGATTGCCTGAAGCTGGCGTCCCCGCCAAAGCCCAGGGCAATCGGCAGCATACCTGCAATCATCGCAATCGTGGTCATCACAATCGGGCGCACCCGTTTATGGCATGCATCCAAGATAGCGTCATACTGGCTCATGCCGCGTTCATGCATGCTCACAATGGTATACTCAACCAGCAGGATTGAATTCTTAGTCACAATTCCCATGAGCATCACAATTCCAATCAAGGCAGGTAAACTCATTTGCGAATGCGTCAGCAGCAGCATAACAATTGAACCACCCAGGGACAGCGGTAAAGCCGAAAGAATTGTAACCGGCTGGAAGAAATCTTTGAATAACAAAACCAGTACACAAAAAACGCACAGAATACCAGTCAGCATCGCCATACCAAAACCGCTGAATAATTCTTTCATGATTTCGGCATCACCTGTTTCAATTAATTGAACACTGCTTGGCATATTCTGTATTGCCGGTAATGCCTTGGCTTTGGCTAAAGCTTCACCAAGGGGAGCCCTAAGTCGGCATTTACCGTAATGTAGCGGTGCCGATCATAACGGTCAATTTGCGATGGCCCGGTACTGGTTGAAATATCACAGATACTGGCAAGTGAGGTTGTGCCGTTGCGGGTTGGAACACGCAGCTGGGCAATGGTATTAATATCCTGGCGGGCTTCATCGGGAATACGCACTCGGATATACACCTGGCGGTTATCCAGGTTTAGTTTTGCTAATTGTGGATCAAAATCACCTGCCGTTGCCACACGGACAATATTACCAATCGTCTGAGTTGAAACACCAAGTTCAGCGGCTTTATCGGCACGCGGCCGGATGACTATTTCCTGGCGGTCAAGACTAGCAGTTGAGCTGATATTGCTCAGTGAACCGATGCCGCGCAATTGCTGTTCCAGTGTTTTAGCGGTAACGGTCAGCGCGGTTGCATTGTCGCTTGAAAAAAGAATCTGCATTTTTTCACCTGGACCACCCGCACTTAACGTAAAGCGTGCACCTGGTACATCAAGCAGCGCTTTACGGATATCGCTTTCAATATCAGCCTGTGAGCGCCTCTGCTCGCGCGGGGCGAATGAAACAATCATGGTTCCCTTGCGCACTTCACCCGCCTGCGACTGCCCCCCTCCTGCCATCTGGGCAATACCGACGGCTGTGAACACATGCGTTACCCCTTTGATTCCGGATACCGATTTGCGTGCCACTTCTGCGGTAGCAAGTGTATTAGCAAGAGAACTTCCAGGGGGTAATTCAATACTCACATTCGTATAACCGCGATCCGAAGCAGGAATAAAACCAGTAGGAAGATGCGATGCCAGCATTAACGACCCAATGAAAAATCCAACCGCAAACAGCGATGTTGTTTTACGGTAATGTAAACACCAGCGCACAGCGTTCAGGTACCAGTTCATTATTTTTCCATCAGGATGCGTTTGATGGGGTTCTTCTTTCAGGAAATAAACCGCCATCACTGGCGTTAAAAGCCGAGCCACCAGCAGTGAGACTAAAACCGAAATCACAATCGTCCAGCCAAATTGGCGGAAAAATAATCCTGGCACGCCACTCATTAAGGAGGTTGGCAAAAAGACCACCACCAATGTCAAGGTTGTGGCAATAACCGCCATGGCAATTTCATTTACCGCTTCTTCGGCTGCCTTTAGGATGGTTTTGCCCATGCGTTTATGGCGTACCACATTTTCGATTTCTACTATTGCATCATCAACCAGGATACCAACCACCACCGCCTGCGCAAGCAGGGTTAGGGTGTTTAAGGTAAACCCCAGCCAGTGCATCGCTGCAAATGTAGGAATAATCGATAACGGCAATGCTGCCGCCGATATTAACGTTGCCCGCCAGTCACGCAGGAAAAACCAGACCACAATCACCGCCAGGATTGCTCCTTCAAACAGCATGTCCATTGAGCCATGATATTGTTCAAGCGTGTAATCAACCGTGTTGTTAATCTCGGTAATATTCAGATCGGGGTATTTTACTTTTAATTGGTCCAGCGTCTGTTTAGCAGCGCTGGTAATTTTGGTTTCATCGGCGCCTTTGGAACGGTAGATACGAAAACCAACCGCTGATTTTCCATCCAGCAACGCAGCTTGCGTTCGCTCCGCAAAGGAATCCGAAACCGTAGCAATTTGATCAAGCCGAATAAACCTGCCATCGGGAAGCGCTATTTGCAGCGCGTTTAAATCCGAAGCTTGTTTAACGGTGGCAATAGTCCGAACAGATTGCTCCACCTCACCAATCTGCCCACGTCCGCCGGATGACTCCATCTGCACTTGTTTGAGTGCCTGCGATACGCTGATAGCGGTTACACCCAGGGCTGCCATTTTTGTTGGATCAACGAAAATTCTGACTTCACGGTTTACCCCACCTACCCGCTCAAATCGGCCAATTCCATTGACACCCAGCAATAATTTACTCACGGTATCGTCAACAAACCACGACAACCCCTCTTCATCCAAGGATTTTGACGAAATCGCATAGGTAACCAAAGGGGCGCCGCCCACATGGACAGCGCTCACGGTCGGTGGCTGTAAATCCGTCGGTAAATCTGCGCGGACGCTGTCAACAGCATCCTTGGTTTCAATCAAAGCATCTGATAGAGTTTTTTCGAGCACAAACTCAACTGTGATAGAAACCATACCATCGGTAATCGACGTGGCAATATGTTTCAAGCCTGTCAGTGTAGCCAGTGAATTTTCAACTTTATGCACTACTTCGGTCTCCAGCTGCGATGGCGCGGCTCCCGGCAAAATCAGTGACACCGTTACGGTAGGTAAATCAATATCCGGCAAATTTTGAATCGGCAATTGTTTAAATCCATAGAAGCCTGCAAGAGTCATCATGATAAAAAGCAAAACCGATGGAATAGGATTTCGGATAGACCAGGTTGCAAGATTCATATTATTTTCCCGACTGGTTACTAATACGTACGTGATCGCCATCATTCAAAAATCCAGCGCCCTCAACAGCAACCTCATCTTCGACTTTAATGCCGCTGGTTATTTCAATATTAGAACCAATATGCCGCCCTGTCGTCACGCTTACCATACGGACACCCGTGATGGCGGCACCTGGCTGCTGAAGCTTAAATACGTAACTATGGCCATCTCGGATTACCACGCTTTGTGCTGGAATAATCGTTGCCGTCGATTGACGAAGCACAATCAAACCATCTGCATACATTCCTGCCATGGCATGACTATCGTTGGCTTGTTCAATATCGGCATAGACAAGAGCCATTCGCGAATTGCTATTCAGTGAAGGCGATGTCTGCCTAACGATCGCATGGGCAACCGTACCATCGGGCAAGTTAAGCGTTACTACCTGCTTCGTATCCATTTGCACAAGCTGGCTGGCAGTTAATTCGCCGCGCCATTCAAGGCGGTTTTTAAGGATCATGCGGAAGAGCTCAGCCCCGGCATTGCCAACGCTGCCTATTGTTGCCGTGCGCGAACTGATCACCCCCTCATCGGGAGCGATCACCTCAGCATATCGCAATTGCATATTTTTAGAATCCAGGCGTGCTTTGGCAACAGCGGCCAAATTTTCAAATGATTCTATTTCCTGACTGCTCAGGGCGCCACTGTCTTTGAGTTCAACGGCCCGTTTACGGTCACTTTCAGCTTTCATCCAGTTAGCGTTGAGTTCAGCCTGCTCAGCTTGCAGCGTATCGGTATTAAAACGGGCAAGTACCTGCCCTTTTTTAACTTTATCACCCACATTCACATTCACGGCAACCAAACGCTGGCCATTGATTTCAGCCCCGATAACGGCTTCCTGCCAGGGAGCGATCGCACCCGAGGCTTTCACCGATTCCGGCCATTGTTCTTCCCTGGCCTTGGCACTGCTTACCGTTAAGGCCGCTGATGGTTGCGACGTAGTATTCGTTGCCGTTTTACGCTGCCCACCGGCATTAACCACGATCGCACCTCCAAACAAGATGACTAGTCCGGCAATGCCTAAGAGAACAATCATCCAGAAGCGGAAGGATCGATGCGGAACCTGATTATTCGACTGTCTGTGGTGGGGGTGATGTTCCATAAGTTTCATTTTCCAAATGAGTGAGAGAATTTCCCGTGGCTTTGACCAGATTGACCCATGCTTTGGCACGGTCACGGTCGGCACTGGTTGCATTATTGGCTGCCAAGGTTAATTGGCGGCGGGCATCTTCAAGTTCTAACAGATTGATAGTACCACTCTTCCATTGTTTTTCTTTAGCGGCAAACGCAGTCTGTGCTGCACTTAAAGCCAGTTGAGTTGATGTTTTGCGCTCTTGCGCTGATTGTTCTGCTGCCAGGGCATTTTCGACCTCTTCAATTACAGAACGCACATTGGTCTGCAAAAAAGCTGCAGCCTGGCGGTAGCGGGCTTCCGCTGCACTGACATTTGCAGCTCCTTTGCCGCCGTCAAGCACATCAACTGCAGCACTAGGAGCAAGCGTCCAGGTAAGCAGATTAATTGTGGAACCAGCCGAGCGGATCCATTCACCACTTAAAGCGGCTGCCAAGTCAATCTTCGGCAGCCTTTGCGCCCTTGCAACCCCTATATCTGCCCAGGCAGCCTGGGCGTCTTTGTCTGCCGATTTAAGTGTTGGATGTAAACGCAATAACGTCGCTGGGATTTCAAGTGTTGCCTCTGGCACTGCAGGCATAGCCACTCCATTTGCCAGTGGTTTTGCTAATTGCTCATCCACCATTTCCCTTGATTTTCCGCTAATTGCAACCAGCGCATTGAGCTGCTGCTGGCATATTTCATGCTGTGACGTAAGGCTGACTTGTGCCGTAGCCACATTTCTTTGGGCACTGGCTTCATCGACATCGGCAGCCAGGCCTACTGCTTTTTTCAAGCGGATCAGTTCAAGTGTTTTGTGATAAGATGCCACATCCTGCGTTAAAGATTGCTCTACCAAACGGCAAGCCCTTATATCCAAAACAGTATCAGCAACCTTAGCGCTTAAGGTAAGGCGGGTACTTTCAGCATCAGCCGTGCGTGCATCTAAATGGTTACGTGCCGCTCTAACCGAATTACGAATTCGCCCGAACAGATCAAGCTCCCAGTGCAAAGACACCCCGGCAGAACCTGTGCTGCTACGCCCTGCTATTTGCCCCGAGCCGACACTTCCTCCACCGGAGCTGTTACCGCCAGAGATATGCGTATTCGCCGTTGAAGCATCCGTACTGGCAGATAACGAAGGGAACATTGCCGACTTATTCACGGCTAAATCCGCTTGCGCCTCATCCATTCGCGCTAGGGCTTGCTCTAGCGTTGGATTGCTTGCATAGGTTGCTGCCATTAAGTCATCAATGGCCGGATCTTTCAATGTTTTCCACCAGTGAGCAGTGGCAGATGATGGCTCATTATGGTTATGATCTGACTGGGTTGTTTCAGAGGTGTTTTTATCCGCACGCGACCAATGCTGCGGCAACAGAAGATCTGGGTTTCTATAGGCTGACTGCAGATTACAGCCTGATGAAAGGCACATGACTATCACCACAGATAATGTCTGCATTCGGGCAGATGATGTCAATAATTTATGAGGCATGGGTACTTCGCTTTGCCCGCAATCCGCGCAATGTAATTTCAATATGTTCTTCAACGATATCCGCTATCATTTCAGCTTCTTTACTGCTGATTTTTTCCCAGCCTGTTTTTAATAGCACCATTTGCTGCGCCACCCGAAAACCTAAATAAGGTCCAATTAATGCATGGGCCGTAAGCGTGGTGCGTATTTGTTTGGGGTCTTCATCAAGATAGGCAGCAACCATCCGTAAAAAAGGCTCATGCATCGGCGCAATCAAGGTCTGGTAGGCTTTTTTAAACATATGCGTTGGCGCAAATTGCTCGCGGAACATTAATTTGGTAAAGCTTAAATTAGCCTTTTCCTCAACCGCCAAGGCCATGACCGCCCCCCTTACCCATTGCTTGATAGCCTGAAGATAATAGTCTTTTGAAATGCTGCTGTCATTCAAAAGGGCTTCTAACTGCTCACGCTCTTCTCCATTCGTTTGTGGGCATTGCTTAAACCCTTCTTCAATCGCAGCAATGTATAATCCTTCTTTATTACCAAAATAATAGGTAATCGCCGCAATATTTTGGCCAGCATTCTTGGCGATGTCCCTGGTGCTTGCAGCTTCAAACCCAAGGTCACCAAAGAGCTCAAGCCCTGCACTCACCAGCTTCTGCCGCGCCTGCTCGCCCCGAACCTGTTTAGGAGATGTCGTAGATGTCGTTTTTTGTTGCATAAGCGAATCCAACTTCTGTCATTCTCATTAGTCTAACCCATTTTTTAAAGTTAATCAATCGATTGATTAACTTTAAAAAGAGCCATTCGTCGTGGGACTAGAAAATCTTCGATTGAGTCGTGGGCAAAAAGGAACGATTTTTGCTAGGTTGTGGCTACATGCGACATGCAAGAGGACTCATTTTGAAAAGCAAAAAATGAGCATCACCCAGCAATCTTACACATACGGCACCAAATCCTCTTCTGCCAGATTTCCAAATCGGGTTGAATTTGAATCAAAGTATAATTTCGCCACGCCCACTGGGCCATTACGTTGCTTGGCAATGATAATCTCGGCTTGGTTTTTGCACTGGTTCATTTGATCCTGCCATTCACCAAATTTGGGTGAGCCTTCGGCCGGTTGCTTCCTGGCTACGTAATATTCTTCACGGTAAATAAACATTACCACGTCGGCATCCTGCTCAATACTTCCAGACTCACGGAGGTCCGATAATTGCGGGCGTTTATCATCGCGTTGCTCTACTGCACGCGATAGCTGTGATAGTGCAAGTACCGGAATATTGAGTTCTTTGGCGATGGCTTTTAAGCCCTGGGTAATTTCGGACACTTCCTGTACCCTGTTGCTTTCAGACATTTTCGATGACCCCCTGACCAGCTGGAGATAGTCGATCATCAGCAAACCAAGGTTATGCTTACGTTTCAAACGTCTGGCCCTTGTTCTTAATGCGGCAATACTGAGGGCCGGAGTATCGTCGATAAAAATCGGCAAATCCTGTAATGATTTGGTCGCCTGCACTAATTTTTCAAAATCATGCTCGGTTAAGTTACCCACACGCATTTTGCTGCTATTAACCGTAGTTTCCACAGAAATCAAACGGGTGGCTAATTGTTCAGCCGACATCTCCAGTGAGAAAAAACCAACTCCAGGTGGGTTAGATGGATCCGGCGCACGTTTCTTTAAGAATCTAGCAGATTCTAAGGCAAGGTTAATCGCAAGTGCCGTTTTACCCATCGATGGACGGGCAGCCAGAATCAATAAATCCGAATCCTGCAAACCACCCAGATAATGGTCTAGGTCGGTAAAGCCAGTACTAATACCAGAAATTTTTTCTTTACGTTTAAAGGCTAAATCAGCACGGTCAATTGCCGACTTAAGCGACACATTCAAATGGCGAAATCCTGAATCGGAATGGCCTTCACTGGCCAGATTAAATAAACATTGCTCAGCTTGTTCAATTTGATCTTTAGCCGATACTTGCACATCATGTTCAAACGCCTGGTTTACCATATCTTCACCGATGGCAATCAGCTTGCGCTGCAACGCCAAGTCATAAATAATCCTCGCGTAATGCAGGCTGTTGATAATAGTAGAAGCCATGGACGCCAGATGCGAAAGATATTCGGCTTTTCCTACATCATGGAGTGATTCGTCTTTATCGAAATATTGTTTCAAACTTACCGGTGTTGCTACCATACCACGGTCGATCAATTGTATGATAGCCGCAAAGATACGTTGGTGCACCGGTTCATAGAAATGGTCTTCACGGAGGAAGTCACCAAATTTATCGATGGTTTGATTGTTAACCAAAAGCGACCCAAGCACCGCCTGTTCCGCTGACAGATTGTGAGGTGGCTGACGGTAGTTTGCATCGGCTTCGGTCGCTGATTGCGATGGGGTCGATTCACGTACTAATTCGTTATCAAGCATAATTATGTATCCGTTTAATTATAGACTATAAGCGCAAAAAAGAATCTTTGGAACCCTAAAATATCCCGCCTCAGGGCGCCACATTCATAATTTTTGTTGCAAGATAGCCTGAAGTGTTCTGTTGTCCCAACCTGCGACTTTTCTGAGCCCCTTTATGGACTGTCTCTTTTGTTGAATTTTTCTAGGGCGTGTCCTCAATTTGATATCCAAATGAATGTACAGGCTAGAAAGAGCCTAGCTTTGAAATTTCGAGCCAATTTTTCAAATCGTGTTGCAATGCTTCTAAAGTGTTTCATTCTGGCAAAAAGATTTTCTACTAAATGGCGGAGCTTGTATAGATACGAGTCAAACTCTGGGTTTGGCTTTTTGCTATTGGATTTTCGTGGAATAACAGGATTCATCCTCGCCTCTTTGGCTTGCGCTCGGATTGCTTCGGAATCGTAGCCTTTGTCTGCTATAAAATGGTCTGCCACTCCTATCTTTCCGATGATTTTATCGGCTACTTTGGCATCGTGGACTTCACCCCCAGTGATTTGAAAATCGATCGGATTTCCATGCGCATCGGCGGCAATGTGAATCTTAGTAGTTGCTCCTCCTCTAGACATTCCGATGGCACGTTCTTCGCCACGCCGAGCTCCACTTGCATGCTGATGAGCGCGGACATAACTTCCGTCGGCGAATACCCACTCCCGTATCAATTTCTCCTCGTAGCTCAAAAAAAAATTCTCCCATAACCCTTTCGCAGCCCAACGGTTAAAGCGATTATAGGCTGTTTTCCAGGGACAAAATTCCTCAGGAACATCTCGCCAGGGAGCTCCTGTACGAAGCTTCCATAAAATGGCTTCCATAACTGCACGATCATTTTTCCAGCGATGGCATCCTTTCGCTTTCATTGTCCTTTGAAGTTGTTCCCAGATTGAATCGCTTAAAAATTGTCGCACCATATGTAAAACCTCCCTTCAATATTAAGGAACAATCTCATATATTCAGCTAATTTGCAGCCATTTTATATGCAAAAGCATAATTGAGGACACGCCCTAAAGTATTAAAGACTGAATTGTTGCATCACTTTAGCGCCGAGGAGATGTATCTTTGTTAGATTGATCACCACGCTTAGCTGGCGTTATCTTGGATGGTTTGTGTCTCTGAGATCGTGAAACAGTTTGGGTGGATGTGTCAGCAGCCACTTCAGGGTTTGAAGACACGCTGGGGTGGCCTTCTTGAAGTGTTTTCTCAATCATTTTTGCTAGCTTAGGATATTTTATCTTCTGATCCGGATCTAAAATATCCACTCCATTAGGCAAATTCACTCCTTTATTAATCAAATACATAGCTAGATTTGGCTTACTCAATAGGATAGCAATCTGAACTAAATTCCTATCATTATCATCAACCATATTGAGGTCAGCTCCAGCTTCCTTCAACAATTTTATCTCGTTTTGGACTTCTTTTCGGCGTCCTTTAGTAGGGCAAGTAATAACAGCAATCAAAGCCTCGTTTAAAGCAGCTCGTTTGTTATCGCTGTCTTCGGCTTGACGAATTTCTTCAAGAACTTTTTTCAGTTTGTCAAAGTTTTCGTGAGTATTGCGTAGTTTCACTATTAGCGGATTTTCATTAGTAATCAATAAATTAGCCGGTTGGTTATTTTGAGTTTGAGAACATTTTATTTTTGGAGGTTGCTTTTCTGTACTAGTAATATTTCTGGCAGATTTAATTGATTTATTACTTTCTAAATAATCCTCGACTCTTTGTTTCAGTTTCAGTCCTAGCTCTTTTTCATCTTCATATGTATAAAAAAAGTCATCAGCCTCAATTAGTCGAAGGATAGTAACGTCTATCTCTTTCTTTTGATTTCTGAGTGGGTGCTCTATGGGAAACTCCTCTGCATATTCTTCTAAAGAAGTCATGAAAGAAACAAATGGATCTATTGTATTGCTGTAATCTTTTCGAATTCTCCCTATGAACAGACCCTTTATTATTTCGTTCTTTTCACTTTTATCTAAATTTTTATGTAAATATAGCTCAGTTAATTGCCAAAAGGAAAGAGTTTGATTTTTATGAGATGTATTAACATCATTTCCAAAAATGTCATCTAGTAATTTATCCACTCTGTCTTCCACAGATCCTGTCGTATTATATACGTAATATTTAAAGTCACAGTGTAGAATTCCAAGCTGATGACAATGTTTGAAAAGTTCGAAGAATAGCTCCCGATCAGTTTTTACACATTCATGTAAAATTCTAAACAGAACGGTATTGGGTATAACTCCGTTATTAGATAAATCAACAATCAGCTGAGCTTTGCTAGGGATATTACCATGATAAAGTTGATGAAAGAGTGTATCTTCATTTACTGTACCGTCTTTCAGGAACCATGGAGCAACTTCTAGTTTGCATAATGTAGTAATAAATCTGGCTGCATCACGCATTTCTAGTATATGTGTAAGACAATCACCCATTAAAGATGATGATAGCTCAGTTTTTTTATTGTTTATTATTAATTTATGAGCAATTAACTCTGCAAATGCTACGTGGTTACACTTAATTGCTTTATCTAAATATTCAGTAAGGTTACTATTGTTAGACAATTCATGCAGCCATTCTCTAAGACCTTTAGGGCGTCTACTCCGTTTACCCTTAGGTAATAATACTGGATTGTTGTTTTTAGAATATGCCAAATTTGTCACCTCTGTCTGCAAATCACGCATTCTTTCATATTCTGGCCCTGACATGTCTTTTATATAAAATGGAAACACATCACTTAAATAATGAATATTTTTACCAATCAATAGAAGATCTCTTACAGATTTCTTGCGTAGCAAACGTTCAATTTGTTGATCTTTATGATCTTCTAATAAACTCGTAACCGAGCCTGTTTCTTCTAGTTTTGCTAGCAATTCTTTAGCGCAATATTTGTATCCTCCTTCTATAATTATTCCAGCTAAAACTGCGAGATGTGCATCTACTATTGATTCTTCAGATGGACCTGTAGTTCTCCTTTTTTGAAACTCATCAACTAGTGAAAAAATGTCTGGAAATTGATCATTGAATCGCACTGCTGCAATCAAATTTATCAACTGATCCATATCCATATCTGCTAGAATAGATTGGTCAAATTCATTAAAATTTCCTTTTTTTGCGTTGTGAAGTAGTATTATAATTTTAAGTTGAGTTTTGAGTTTTTCTATAGATTTCATTTTTTCATTGCTTGATTGATAATAAAAAAGTAGTGATAATTTTTGTGTATTTTAGAATATTTTTTATGTATGTCAATATAAATAGACAACGAAATCAGGGCAAACGCATCTAAATTTGCGTATTAGTTAATAATATCGTAGAAAGACCTGATTTAATTCATATAGAGGTTTACTGCACAATGGCATGAAGTGCTTTGTGATCCCGTCCTGCTACCTTTCTTAGTTCCTTTATAGAATGCCTCTTTTGCTGGATTTTTTGGATCATATCTCATTTGATGAGGCCCTGGAATCCACTCGGATTGAGGAATATGGCGTAGTGTGGTGTAGAGTTAAGAGCATGATTTACAGCTTGGCAAGCATACAAAAAGAAGAAAATATAAAAGTTAAAAAAAACTTTAATTCAATTTAAATTTATAGTATAAAAACAAATTAAAACTACTCCAGGAGATAGAACACATGCACGAAAATGAAAGAAAAATAATAATCGAAGCTCTTCAATCAAATGATATGCAAACATTCAAGAACCTATCTGAGTTCCTTCTTATCCCTAAGTACTCTCATAATCAAACAATTGAAGACATCCTGAATCTAGTCCTGGTCAATGAGAATGATAGTGCGTTTAGTTTACTTCTTGATATGGGCTTGCAAGACAAGTACCATGGGCGATCTATTTTGACTTTAGTAGCAAAATTTGCCTCAGGTAAGACCATCGAAAAGCTGATAGAATCCCATCGATCTCTCTTAGGTGAACAATTATGGTATATTTCACCAATGGCGGAGATCATTTTAGCGCTGAATATTTCTGCCGCAAAAGTTTTGCTGGATGAAATGTCGAAGCAAAAATTTCCTCCCGAAAACATTTTGAAAGAAAAGTATGTGCTCATAAGAAGATGCATCAGTGATAAGGATTATGATAAACTTTCACAGGCCATTTTATCTTTTCCTGAAGTGGTTAAGGAGGAAAATGATTTTTCCAAATCCGACAAAACAAATCTATTGGTCTTTGCTTGCATAGAGAAATCTAGTGACGCACTAATCCAGCTTCTCGAAGCAGGAGGAAAGTTCAGTAACCAATGTGCAGACATGTCACTTATATCTATGGCGGCAACGTTCGCAGACTTTAGAGCTATGAAGGGTGTTATAGAGCTTGGTGGAGGCATAAATGCCAAATACGGCGTTGAGAAAAAAACAGCGCTTGATATTGCACTGGAACACCAAAATTTTTCTGCGGCAATCGCACTTTTAGAGTATAGAGCAAAAAGCTCGCAAGTGGCTAAATATGCAGGGAAATTATGCTCTGAAGCCATTAAAATTGGGAGCGATACGGTGCTTAGGCAGTTGATCGATGCACATCACATCAATATGCATACCTTATGTGGCGATAAGACAGCGCTTGATTTTGCACTGGAACACCAAAATTTTTCTGCGGCAATCGCACTTTTAGAGTATGGAGCAAAAAGCTCGCAAGTGGCTAAATATGCACGATTATTATGCTCTGAAGCCATTAAAATTGGGAACAATACGGTGCTTAGCCAGTTGATCGATGCATATCCCATCAAGAATAAGAATAAGCAGACGGCACCTAATAGCCTTATCCCGGTGGCATATACATTTAAAAATGATGAGGCCATCCGTATCCTACTCAATGCGGGAGAAACATTTCATATTACCCCAATGGTAAATCATACGCATGAAAAGAAACCGCTGCAATCTGCTGTTGAATTTATTTCAGACGATACGATTAACCTATTGATGCAGAAGGCAAATAATCCTAAAACAAAAGAGAACCGCCCCGAATACAACCAATTAATCCAAGCAATTGGATTTTACTCTATTTATAAGAAAGACTACAAACGTCTTCGTGCCTTATTATCATCGAAAAATTCTGAAATTTTTACATTTAATGATGACAGCCTTCAATCTAACCGTAATCAATTACTACATTGCGCAATCCACCTCAAGGATGAAGAAGCATTACGAATACTCGTCGAGTATGGAGCAGATATTAAGGAAAGAATAAAATACATTTCACCATCTGAACCACCACTTGAAACTAGTGATGATCTATTTTTATTAATAGCCCCTTTTGCGAGCGCACGCATGATCAGAGATCTTATTTCAAAAGGAGCCACTATAAACACTGTAATTCCAGACACCCCCAGCCCCTCTGAATTTTTATCACATTTACCATTTTATCAGGCACTTATAAATGGAAACTTAGACGCAGCAGAGCAACTGATAATGCATGATCTCTGGATCAAACGATTTGGAGAATTTGGAGGATTTATGAGCAATCAGTCATTCATTGCGCTCCTTTTAGAAATTTATCAGGTCGAGAATGAAACCAACATCCAATCAAATATCTTGAATTATAAAAACACTATCAAACCAATTAAAAATTCAAACGATGAGTTTGCTGATGGTTCGGCGTTGCGCTTCATGAATTCATTTCCATCCAATCCTCATATAGTCCCATTCATCAAATTACTTGCCAAAATAGGAGCTAATCTTGATGTTAAATATAATGAACACATCGACTTGCCTGAGCCCCCCTATAAGATTAACTATTCCCCACTAGTTTATGCCTTCATCTTCTGTGATTTCAAGACATTCTTTGCGTTGAAGGAGCACGGTGCTACTATAGACCCTTCTTTGCTTCGTTTGATAACATGTAAAGCGGCTTTCACTAATACTACCGACTATGATGATTTTGCGGAATCTTTGGCAATTGACGTCGTGAACGCTCTTTATTTTGAAGCATTAGAACGTGCTATTTCTGCTAAAAACACAAATGAATGTAAAAAACTGATTGAAAACGGTGCACGTATTGATTATCGCGACGTTAATGGTAACACTCTATTACATCGTATGATTAAACAAGACCATCTTGTTGAGGATATTATCTATATTCTTGAATTAGGTGCAGATATCAATAAACAATCGAATGCCGGAAACTCAGCCCTGCATTTGGCTGTGTTGCAAAAAAACGACGCCCTTGTGAATCTCCTACTTAGCTATGGGGCCGATGTTACCATTAAGAATAATAAAGGTAATACCCCGCTGCATTTGGCTGTGTTGAAAAACAGTATTCCTAATATCGACATACTCTATCATGGGGGAGCAGATGTTAGGATACCAAATAACAAAGGAAAAAAACCACTTGATGTAGACAGCAAAAACAAGCAGAATAAGGAGGCAAAAGGACACCTTGAAGTTTTAATCAACAATGCCAACCATTGTGATCGTTGGGGTCAAAATAAACTCCATCTTTTTATTACAGACGAGCCTGTCAGCACATGGATTAATCAAGGACTAGATATTTCAAAACCAGATGTTGATGGATATACACCGCTTCATCTTGCTGTCTTACACCAAAATGAAATATTAGTTAGTCAGCTGCTTAAACATAATGCCCCTTGCAATACTGCAGTAAATGGCGTCACACCGTTGCATCATGCTGCAGCATTAGGCAATGTTTCGCTTGTTAACCTGCTAATTTCTCATGGCTCTTCCATTAATGCTATCGATACAGAGGGCCTTACGCCACTAGATTATGCTCTCTCTTGTAAAAATGCTGAGGAGTTGGGAGCAGTTGAAAAAACACTTCTAGAAAATGGAGCTGCTTACGGCGATGACGTAGTGATTAAAGAGCCCCCCTTGGAAATGCAACACGCAAATGATGAAACATCCGTTCCACGCAAGTATCAATATACTCGCGATGAAAACAATGGCCAAAACCAGGATATAAATCTATTACATCGTATGATTAAACAAGGCCATGTTGTTGATGTTGACTTTATTCACGCTATTTGTAGTTCTGGTGCAGATATCAATAAACCAGCGACTGATGGAAACTCAGCCCTGCATTTGGCTGTATGGTACGGAAACGAAGACCTCGTGCATCTCCTACTCAACCATGGGGCCAACGCTAACATTCAGAATAATAAAGGTAATACCCCGCTGCATTTAGCTGTGTTGAAAAACAGTATAGCTAAAATCAACATACTCTATGGTGGAGGAGCAAATGTTAGGATACCAAATAACAAAGGAAGAAAACCGCATGATGTAGACAGCAAAAACAAGCAGAATAAGGAGGCAAAAGAACACCTTGAAGGTTTAATCAAGCATGCCAACTCTTGTGATAGTTGGGGGCAAAATAAACTCCATCTTTTAGTTATAGAAGAGCCTCTCAGCACATGGATGAAGCAAGGACTGGATATTTTAAAACCAGATTGTGAAGGATTTACACCGCTTCATCGTGCTGTCCTATGCGGAAATGAAATATTAGCTAGTCAGCTGCTTAAACATAATGCCTCGTGCAATACTGTAGCAAACAATGGCGCCACACCTTTGCATCATGCTGCACAAATAGGCAATGTTGTGCTTGTTAATCTGCTAATTTCTTATGGCGCTCCCATTAATGCTCACGATGAATTGGGCTTTACGCCACTAGATTATGCTCTCTCATGTAATGACACTGAGAAGTTTAGTGCAGTTAAAAAAACCCTTCTAGAAAATGGAGCTGTTCCCAGCGATTATCTGGTGATTAAAGAGCCCCCCTTGGAAAGGCAATACGCAAATGATGAACCATCCGTTCCACGCACGAATCAATTACCTACTCATGACAAAAATAGTCACTTAAAAAAGGAATCGATTAAGTCTACCAAAACAACTAATCAGGAAGGAACTGTCAAATCGACACGGTATCTATCCTAAGAGGACACATGGATGGATATTATAAAAATGCGATTGAACGGCCCCTCAATGATCCCCGTTAATTTTCTGTATTGTCGACTGGCACAACTAAAGGTATAATGGAATTTCAATTTACGCATAATGATGTCATGCACGAATTTTTTTGGAAGCTTTTAAACCCGCTTCACAGGCTTATTATACCTTATCCTTCCGCGCATGATACCAATCTGCGGCGGTTAGCGCTGTTGCACACCAAATGCATGAACCAACCTGTCTTTGAAAACAGCCCTAAGGTTACCATATTGGGTACATCCGACCAGGTAGGCGTTGCCTTGCTACGCAGACTGCTTGCTGGTGATGCACAGGTTTTTGCTTCCAGGCATGTCACATCAGTGCCTCTGACCCATTCTCATTTAACCTGGTTTACCGCTGATCTGACGCAACAGCCTTTGATCCTGCCTAATCCCACCAGTGTTGTTTTTTCAACGGTGAACATCACCTTACTACCTCAACATATTCCGCAATTAGCCAGTCAGCATGTGCAGCATATCATTGCGCTTAGTTCCACTTCGGTGATGACGAAATCGAAATCGCCCAATAAAAAGGAACAGCTGGAAGCTCAGGCTATCCATAGAGCTGAAAAGGAACTCCAAAAACAATGCGCTGCATTTGGAATCGCGTTTACCATTTTCAGACCTTCACTCATTTATGGGTATGGTTTGGATTTAAATATCACACTGCTTGATAACATGATCAAGCGTTACAGTATCTTTCTTTTTCCAGGTAAAGGAAAAGGGAAACGCGCCCCTACCCATGCTGATGATGTCGCCCAGGTAATGCTGAGTGCTTTTATCAATCCCATCAGTCGGAATAAAATTTATTCCATTGAAGGTGGAGATGTCATGACCATGCGTGATATTGTGACTTTCCTGTTTCACCGCTATCATAAAAAACCGCGTATATTCCAGCTGGAATCATTGCCGAAAATCTTTGAATATTTTCCCTTTGGCCCCTTTAATTCTGAAACCATCTTACGAATGGAACGTGATATGCTATTTGACGATAGCCAGGCTCGCAGTGAACTAGGCTATGACCCGCGCCCCTTTAGCTTAGATTATTAGCATCTGTGAAGTGAAACGCAGAGATTGTTCAGTCTTGTTGCATCTTGTTTCGATATCTTATACACTCGTTCGGCTTGATCATTAGAAAAGGTTATTCATGAGCCATGTAACGGTTGTCGGCGTCCAATGGGGCGATGAAGGTAAAGGTAAAATAGTTGATTGGTTATCCGAAAAAGCGGATGTTGTTGCTCGTTTTCAAGGTGGGCACAATGCCGGACATACCCTCGTTATCCAAGGGACTACCTATAAATTAAGCTTGCTTCCAAGCGGTATTATCCGCCCAGGCAAAATGGCAGTGATTGGCAATGGAGTTGTGCTAGACCCCTATGCCCTTCTTAGAGAAATTGATACGCTTAAACAAGCCGGTATTCCCGTTTCAACGGATAATTTAGCGATTGCCGACACGGTTCCCCTCATTGTGAGTTTACACCGTGAGATCGACCAATTAGCTGAAGCCTATCGCGGTAAAAGCAAAATTGGTACCACCGGCCGCGGCATTGGACCTGCATACGAGGATAAAATCGCGCGCCGGGCTATCCGTTTATGCGACTTAACCGACCGTGACTACCTGCAAGATCGCGTCGAAGGTTTGATTTTCTATCACAATGCTATCCGGCGTGGATTAAATGCACCAGAAGTTAAAGCACAAACCATTATGGATGAATTGCTGGCCATAGCCGACCAGGTACTGCCTTTTGCCACACCAGGATGGAAATTAATGGATAAATTGGCTAAGTCCGGCAAACGCATTCTTTTTGAAGGTGCACAGGGATTAATGCTCGACGTTGATGCCGGTACTTACCCTTTTGTGACATCGTCCAATACCGTTGCAGCGCAAGCGTATACAGGTACAGGCCTTGGCATTAATCATCATAGTTATGTACTTGGCATTACCAAGGCCTATACCACCCGCGTAGGCAGCGGCCCCTTCCCCACAGAGCTTCAAGACGAAGTAGGGAAGCATCTGGGTGAAAAAGGTAAAGAATTCGGAACCGTCACCGGACGTAGCCGCCGTTGCGGATGGTTTGATGCCGTCATGGTTCGACAAGCAGCTACCCTTTCTGGTGTGCATGGTATCGCTTTAACCAAGCTTGATATTCTCGATGGCCTTGATGAGATTAAAATCTGTGTTGGCTATCGCCTACACGGTGAAACCATTGATTACTACCCCTCTTCTTCTGCGGCACAATTAGTGGTTGAACCTGTTTACGAAACAATGCCTGGTTGGAAAGAAACCATTACCGGTATCAATTCACTCGAAGGGCTTCCACAAGCAACGCGTAATTACATCAAACGGTTGGAAACATTAACTGGAATTCCTATTACGGTGATTTCTACCAGCCCAGAACGCGATCATACGATTTTATTGAAAGATCCGTTTGAGAAGTAGATACCCAATCAAGATTTAGACTAAATAGCAGTGATTGCACGATGAACGCAATCCCTGCTATTTCTTTATTTAATCGGACTTTTTGAGATAAAATAACATAAATAAAACGTGTTTCTTTTTGATTTCTAAGATTTTTTTTAAAAATATGCGCTTTTGTCATATTAGTGCAACAATAAGTTGCTACAATGATTATCAGTTGAAGGGATACACGAAATAAAAACCCTCTCAAGGCCCAGGGAAACCAGGCCTAGCTAGAGATGTGATCTGGAGCATCCCCCATAACATTTCCCTCTTATTCCCAACCCCACCAGATCACATCTCTAGCGCCAATCTCTAGCACCCAAAACCTAGAGCATCATCCTCACCCGTTCATTCCCAAACAAGTCATCTGTGATTATAGCCTATTTTTTTAATTAATTGTCAAAAAAAATTCGCACTCTTTTAAAAAAACCTTTCTTGACTTGAAAATCCCATGTCTCCATACTCATGTTTCATTTATCTGGAATAAGGGATTTACATGGATAATACGGATTCCTCTACGAATACATTTCTTGCAGGGTTAAACGAGGCCCAACGGCAAGCTGTTCTCTTGACAGAAGGCCCATTACTGGTCCTTGCAGGAGCAGGAACAGGAAAAACCAAAGCACTCACCAGCCGTATTACCTATCTCCTCACGCAAAAACTTGCTATGCCTGGGCAAATTCTTGCGGTTACCTTTACGAATAAAGCAGCACGGGAGATGGAGCATCGTATTCACCAACTTATCGGCGATTATACCAGTGGCTTGTGGCTCGGTACGTTCCATTCTATTGCCGTTCGTATTCTGCGCCGTCATGCCGATCTCCTAGGTTACAGCCATCAATTTACCATTATCGATACCGATGACCAGGAACGCCTGATGCGTCAGGTCTTGCAGGAGCTTTTCCCTAATTTAGATGATAAAAAATATTCAGGAAAATCGATACTCCAGGTCATTCAGCGTTTTAAAGACAAAGGACTTCTGCCGGAAGATCTGGTCAATGAAGACCGACTGCTTGGCAAGGGGCATTGGGATCCGATCGACGTTTACACTCGCTACCAGGAACGATTAAAGCAACTCAATGCCATGGATTTTGGTGATTTGCTACTCCTGAATCTCAAGCTATTTAAAGAATTTCCCCAGATTTTGCGCGACTATCAGCATCAATTTAAATATATTTTGGTTGATGAATATCAAGATACCAACGTCACCCAATATTTGTGGTTGCGATTATTTGCACAGCATCATAAAAATATTTGCTGCGTCGGCGATGATGATCAATCCATTTATGGTTGGCGAGGGGCTGAAGTAGGCAATATTTTAAAGTTTGAGCATGAATTTCCAGGCGCTAAAATTATCCGCCTCGAAGATAATTACCGCTCAACCCCTCACATCCTTGCTGCCGCATCTGGATTAATTAAAAATAATAACGCACGGCTTGGCAAAACCTTGCGTACGACGCTTGCCGAAGGGGAGAAAGTCCATGTCATCAAAGTATGGGATGACCAGCAAGAAGCCTATCTGGTTGGCAATACCATGCTTGATTTATTCAAAGAAGGATTTAAACCCTATCAGTGCGCCGTACTGGTAAGAGCAGGCAGCCAAACCCGTTCATTTGAGGATCAATTTACACGTCTTGGTATTGCCTACCGGGTTATCGGCGGTTTCAAATTTTATGAAAGGCTAGAAGTGCGAGATGTGATTGCTTATCTGCGCCTGTTAATTCAACCATCGGATGATTTAGCGTTTGAGCGCATTATTAATACACCTAAACGCGGGGTAGGCGACAGCACCCCTTGAACTTATGTATCAAACCAGCCGGTCACTGGGTATTCCCCTACTGGCAGCAACACAGCATTTACTGCGCGACAATCAATTTTCTGCCAAGGTTCAAAAATCACTGTCCACCTTCTGCGACCACATGAACAATTGGACGCAGATGCTGGAAACCACCCATTTTTCAATCGTTGCCAAACAGCTGCTTGATGATACGGGTTATCTTAAAATGTGGGAAGAGCATCCCGACTCCGATTCGCTGCAGCGCGTGGATAACATCCAGGAATTATTACGAAGCCTGCAAAGCTATGCCACCCTTGCCACGTTCTTAGAATATGTCAGCCTGGCCACCGATGTCGACCAGGTAGCTGACATCGACAAGGTGACCGTCATGACATTGCATGCAGCCAAAGGCCTTGAATTTGAAGTGGTGTTTTTGCCTGGCTGGGAACAAGGATTATTTCCGAATCAACGCGCCATCCAGGATTCAGGCAATCATGCACTTGAAGAAGAACGCCGTCTCGCCTATGTAGGCATTACCCGCGCCAAGCGCCGCGCTTATATTTATTTCTGTCAGCGTCGTCGTTTATTTGGCCATTGGTCTAATGCTATTCCTTCGTGCTTTATCAATGAACTACCACAAGGGCATATTATTTTTAAAGATACGACCCGTCAGGGCGGCAGCACTGGTTACAGCCCGGGCAATCAATATTATTCTCAACGCACGCCGACATCATCGCTGGATGATGAGATTCCGCAATGGGATCAACCACGTAGTTTTAACTCGCAGTCCACGGCACCTAAAGCAGCCTTTGGGAAATCCGTTGAAAGTTTTATGAAATCGGTTCCTGTTCCTTCAGCAAAATCCTCATCTACATCATCAACACCAGCACGCATTAAAAAAGGCGATCGGGTGGTGCATCCTATTTTTGGGCAAGGTACGGTTGTTGTGGTGATGGAATCAAACTTAGATATACGCTTCGATCGCGGCGGGGTTAAGACGATTGTGAAGGCTAAAGTGAACCGATTAGAATCTGTATAATGTGAGAATTTGCTGCAGTTAGGTCTAGAAAAATGATAATTGCGCTGGTCGCGCAATAAGTTTTGTGCTGGATTCCCAGCCTTTTAAAGCAGCACTCGCCTGCGGCTCATACTGCTTAAAAAGGCTGAGAATGACGCCCCACACTCCGTCATCTTCAGCCCATGTAGCGTAAGCGTAATGGGCTGGAGATCCAGCGCAAAACTATTTTGCGACTAGCAAAATTCCATTATTTCAATGCCTTTTAAAGCAGCACTCGCCTGCGGCTCATACTGCTTAAAAAGGCTGAGAATGACGCCCCACACTCCGTCATCTTCAGCCCATGTAGCGTAAGCGTAATGGGCTGGAGATCCAGCGCAAAACTATTTTGCGACTAGCAAAATTCCATTATTTCAATCTTCTAAATAACAATATATATTGCTTAAATCACAAAGTTTTGTGCTGGATTCCTAGCCTTTTAAAGCAGCACTCTCCTGCGGCTCATACTGCTTAAAAAGGCTGAGAATGACGCCCCACACTCCGTCATCTTCAGCCCATGTAGCGTAAGCGTAATGGGCTGGAGATCCAGCGCAAAACTATTTTGCGACTAGCAAAATTCCATTATTTCAATCTTCTAAATAACAATATATATTGCTTAAATCACAAAGTTTTGTGTTGGATTCCTAGTTTTTAAAGCAGCACTCGCCTGCGGCTCATACTGCTTAAAAAGGCTGAGAATGACGCCCCACACTCCGTCATCTTCAGCCCATGTAGCGTAAGCGTAATGGGCTGGAGATCCAGCGCAAAACTATTTTGCGACTAGCAAAATTCCATTATTTCAATCTTCTAAATAACAATATAAATTGATTAAATCATAATATGCGATATAACTTATTTATTGATTATATAAAAAATATGGAAATATGACAATCAAACTTTTAAACCCACCTGTTATTCAACCTGTCGGAAATCGATTTATTGCTGTTACCGAAGAAAGAGAAAAAAGAGGATTATTGAAAGTACCCACTGTTAGTGGAGAAGTCTCTGTTGTGGCGAATAAGACCACACTTCCATTTGGCAGAAATCTTCATAGTTTTATTACGTATTCTGGTATTGATGATCCCTCGGCACTGGAAACATTCCTGGCGTTATTTTGGAACGAGGGCGTGAACAACTTCCTGACATTAACGGTGAAACCGTCTGAAGGACAACTTCATCATTTAGAAAACATGTCTGGTCAGCAATTTGGAAAATTTCAACTTTCAGCTTCTGAGACTTTGGAAGAAACCCCCGATTTTAAAGTAGTGAAATCGGAATTAATGTATTTGAATGACAATGAAACTACTTCTCGGACAATCAGGCATCTTCAATACAAAACCTGGAGTGATCATGGCACGATTGATGACAACAGTGACAAAGCCATGCAGAAACTAAATGCACTACTTGATACGATTGAGAGATATGTGCTCGCAGACGAAGTCTTGCCTATCAATTGCAATGGTGGTATTTCACGTACCGGTTTTGTGATGCAAGCCCTTATCTTACGACAATTGGAGCGCCAGGGAATTCGAATACCACTTTCGGTTTTAAAGGAAGCGATATTAGAAAAAACGTATATCGAAGATTCATCAGGATTAATGCAAACATCGCAACTAGAGACCTATTATAATCAGATCTATGGCAGATCCTATGCCGTTGATGCCGATACGAAATTACCTGGGCATATCCAACTAGGAAGCATCAACCAATTTTTGCGCTACCACCGTCTTACCCTTGCCGATGCCCTGACTTTAGTATTAAATATGAAGGTACAGATTGACAAAGTGGAAGAGGCTACTTCTTTGTATGCACCGTCTTTACATTTACAATTAAGCAACCAAGATGCCATAAATGCAATTAAATTCAGTGAATTATCCTCATTTTTTACCAAAGAATCCAAAGATAATGGCAGGTATACCGTTTTTTCAACGCAGAACAAAGGAAGTTTTTTTAGAACATTAGACAGAGCATTACGCGCCATTCCATGCAAAAATCTGAGCGTGGAAACAAAGGATTATACCAAGCCAAGCCCCCCTGCTCCTTTACACGTTCCGATAACCCACCCCGTGATCCCCCCTCAGGATCAATCAACTCGTTTGTATAACCAGGAAGGAAAGGGTTCCTCAGCTTCGGTAGTGCGTGTTCCAACGTCTACGGAACCCCCGTTACTGCTGTCAGCTGAGCAAACTCATCTGCTTACAAATTTTTTCTATCCAGACACGAAACCTATTTCAGCAGTAAACATCAGTTTAGAAGATAGGCTCAAGAGTGCTCTACAGACACGTACATGTGATTTTACCCTCGCATTAAAGGAAGATCACTACATCATTAACTGCACCACCTATGCTGCGGCTGAAACGTTGAATAAGGCGTTTGGCCTTGGCAGTACTTCCCGTACCTTTAAGCTCAACCATTCCGAAGCCCAGTCACTCGTGCAAGGTAACCAGGTTTCCAAACAACAGAACCTTCAGCATTAGTGAATGTTTCTACTCAACATTCACTTCTACTAACTCAATGTCTTTCACCGAAAATATCCCTTTTCCATCCATGGAAATCGGTAAATAATCGGCATTAAACCTCACGGGCACATCAAATTCAAAATCGGCACTTAGCTGACTTGCTGGGGGAAGTGGTGCATCCAATAAAAGGATTCCCTTTGTCGCATCCATGGAATATCCTGCTACGAGTTTCTGATGATTCACATAGACCTTTACCGTTCCTTCAACCGGTTTACATACGTTACGCTGATAAGTGCCGTAGCCTTTTACCAATTGAAATTGACGATGGCTACCATCCCCAGTACCTAGCACCTGCCCACACACGCAATAATCTGACCAATCCTTAAAGCGAAATCCCTCAGCCCTACCACCTCTGGCATAAAAGAAACTCAACAATGTTTCCATTTGCTTTTGTGTGCGTAGACTAAAGCTTACCTGATAGCGCAAACGTGCCTGTTTCCAATTGCGGTTTCGCTGTTCCTTGCCGCTTTGCATCCTAATCGTATCGGTCGAAAATTGCGGGCCACCCACGGCCCCATAGGATATATCCTCCGGAAAGCGGACTTCAGCAAACATAAATGATCCTTGGAAAGATTAGTGTTATTTTGAATGCGAACCTGGGCGTGATCGTCTTTCATCTTCTTGGCGTTGATACTTGCCACGCTCACGTAAGCCTAACGTTTCCCCAGGTGGCTGAGTCGATTCACCGCGTCCGTGCGACGCCAACTTTCCTTCTAGGGAACGATTGAAATTATCAATAGCTGTCCGCATTTGAATGCGTTGTTCGGCTGGTCCAAGGCGATCCAGTTGCGCTTTAATATCTTCTTGTTTTTCTGGACTTAAACGACTTAAGATTTTTTGGTTAAACTCTTTTTCAACAGATTGTTTAGGTTGTTGGTCCAGAAATTCCTGCATCACCTGCACAGTTGCTTTGGTATCATGCGCCACCTCATCAATTCTCTTACCCCATTTTATTTTATCCTCTGGCGAAGCCTGTAAATATTCCCGTTGGAAGGCTTTAGCTGTGCTAACCTGAGATTGGTCTTTTTCTTGCTGCTTATTATCACTAGCAACACGACCTTGGTCTGCGGCTTTCATATTGGTTTGAAAAATATTCTTTATTTTTCCAATTAAGGCTTTTGATACCTGAGGTGCAGTCTCAATAATACCCTTGACAAGCATATCCACAGCTGAATTAAGATCGGCATCCAAAAACTGATAAGCCGTAATACCCAAATCACCAATTTTTTTGGTTAACTGTCTGAATTCCTTTAATTCTTTAAAGATCCTGGCATTTTCCTTGGCTTTTTCAGCTAATTTAAGTTCTTCTTCGCCACGGCTCCTGAACTGTTGAGCAAGTGCCGGATTACGACGTTCTTCGGCCAATACCGCATTGGAAAAATGCTTTGCTGCCGATTTCTCTGCCTCATTTTTACTTTTATTATAGCCATTCTCTGCACCTGCAAATTTTTTATGTACCCAATCTTGACTGGGTTTATGAGGTGCTTTGGCCTTAGAGTCGGATCGTTCTTCTCCCGTGCGATAACCCCCTGGAATAAACCCTCTCCCCTCACCGCCTGAGGGTCCGGTAGGACCTGCACCTTCTGGCATAATAACCCCTCTTATCTAACCTATTGTCTTAATAAGACTAAATGAAAACCATTAACAATTTTCTAATTTGGTATTTTTTAACTTCCATTTTGAGGATAAAAAATCGAGCCCATCCTTGAGCCGGTCAACCATCGCTGAGGGTTTGATATCCCCGGTTTCTTTATCATGGGGAGGATTAACGCCAAACACACAAATATCCATCACCTCCTTGCGCGTTTTACTATATTCCAGCCATTGAAATGCCTGTTGATATAGCCTGCGGCAATGGATTTGCTCTTCCTCAGAAAGTGTCCCAGGGTTGTAGCCCCTGATGTAACTCATGTCATACCCCCTGGCATGGGGAGCACCGTTAACACGGTAATACAGCTTCCGCAGTTTTACCCCCGCTAAAAAGGAGGCGTAAGGAATCATATCGTTGCGATAAAGCCTATCCAACGGATCCAAAGTGAGCCCCGCCTTATTTTTTTCCATTAACTCCCTCGTGCCTGTGTCTTTTGGTACCACCCGTACACGAAGGCGAACGCGTCTCTTTGCGGATTTTAACACCGCTTTCTTCTTACGTTTATCCATAAAGAACATCACCCAATCTTGCGTTTAAACGGCAGAATAGTAGCTTCACGCACGTCCTTGGATTTGCGCCGATTCTCTCGCACGATGGACACTAATTCATGCTGCTTTTCTACTTCCTGGAATAATTTCCTATCCACATGGTCTAACGTACGGTCGAGTAACCATTTGGTAAGCTTCTGCTCTTTTTCCAGCTTCTTACGGCTATTTGCTTCGCGGATCATTTGCGTGGCAAAAAAATAAACATGCTTCGGTGATAAATCAGCCATATGGCATACCGCTTGAAAATCCTCATTGTGCGGATTAAGCCAGTGAATGGCTTCTATCTTGGCCTCTTTTAATTCCTGATGCCTGCGTTTTTTAGGCAATGGACAATGCTTCTCAAGTGCCCTGCGGTAAGTGGCATCAATAATCGCCTGTAATACAACAGCCCGGTAAAGACCTTGAATCCGTTCGCGCTCTTCCTCAATATCATGCAATGATAAGAGCTCTATTGGTTTATCATCATATGTTAAAACCATGTATCCTCCCCTATATTCCTTTGTAGCCTTCATAAAGGATACGTGATAAGATTGCGACAATGCAAATTTATTTTGCGTCTGGATTTATCGATTTTATTCGTTTAAAATCAGAATGTTACTCAATAAAATGCGAGCTTAACATTGGGTAACGAAAAAAAATAAAGGTCATGTTTTTGGTAATTTAGGTAGTCAGTATGGCACATCAACCTACTACAGAACGGGTTTATATCTATGACAGCACTCTGCGCGATGGCGCACAAACCCATGGGGTTGATTTTACCAGTACCGACAAAGAAGACATTGCCAGCCAATTGGATAAATTAGGCATTGATTACATTGAAGGCGGTTGGCCAGGTGCTAACCCTACCGATGACGCTTTCTTTGCCAAGCCCCCCCGTTGCAAACACGCCAAAATTGCTGCTTTTGGCATGACACGCAGACCTTCCACCAGCACCGCCAACGACCCAGGCCTCAATGCCTTGATTAACAGTGGCGCTACCACCATTACACTGGTTGGCAAATGCTGGGATTTTCATATCGCCTCTGCACTCAATACCACACTTGATGTCAATCTAGCCATGATCCGTGAGAGCATTGCCCATGTGGTTGCCGCAAAATGCGAATCACTGTTTGATGCAGAACATTTTTTCGACGGCTATAAATCAAATCCAGACGTTGCCCTAGCCTGTATTAAAGCCGCTTATGAATCCGGCGCACGCTGGATTGTGCTGTGCGATACCAATGGCGGTACTTTGCCAGATGAGATTTTTACTATTGTTTCGGCTATTACCTGCGTGATTCCTGGAAGCCATCTTGGTATTCATTGTCATAATGATACCGAAAACGCAGTGGCTAATTCACTGGCCGCTGTCCGCGCAGGTGCACGCCAGGTCCAGGGCACCATCAATGGATTGGGTGAGCGTTGTGGCAACGCCAATTTAGTAAGTATCATTCCAAACCTGATGTTAAAAATGGGATATGATGTAGGTATAAGCAACGAAGGTTTAAAGCACCTCACCCGCTTATCACGTTTTTTGGATGAGCGGTTAAATCGCAACCCTGATCCATTCAAGGCCTATGTGGGTTCAGCCGCATTTGCACATAAAGGTGGGCTTCATGTATCGGCCGTGATAAAAAACCCTAAAAGCTATGAACATATTGATCCGACCTTGGTGGGCAATCAACGGCATATTTTGGTTTCGGATCAATCTGGCAAATCCAATATTCTAGCTCGCCTGCAGGAAATCGGCATTGCCATTCCTAAAGACGAAGATTCCATTATGCGCTTAGTAAGCGACGTCAAAGACCGCGAAAGCAAAGGCTATGCTTATGACAGCGCCGATGCTTCATTTGCACTATTGGCCATGCGTTGGTTGAGTGTTGTGCCTCTGTATTTTCGACTGGATAGTTTCCGTGTGATTGATGAACGGCGATGGAATGCGCGCGAGGAGCTGGTAACCGTATCGGAAGCTACCGTTAAACTCCATATCGGCGACCAACAACTCATGAGCGTTGCTGAAGGCAACGGCCCTGTCAACGCGCTTGACCTCGCACTTCGAAAGGTACTGGCACACATCTATCCAGCGCTCAAAGAATTCAAGCTAGTCGATTATAAAGTAAGGATTGTTTCATCCGAACAAGGGACAGAGGCGATCACTCGCGTCTTGATCGAATCGGCAGATACCATAGGCAATCGCTGGTCAACGGTTGGTGTCTCAACCAATATCATTGATGCGTCATATCATGCCCTGCATGATAGCATCACCTATCATTTGTTAGAATCAGGTGTGACAATCTAATGGATACGCCCCTTACCGCCCCTACATCCACTTCACCTATCATCATTCTTGATCAACCGCAGATGGGTGAAAACATTGGTGCAACAGCTCGAGCAATGGGCAATTTTGGCATGAAACAATTGCGCCTGATTTCACCACGTGATGGTTGGCCTAACGAAAAAGCTAAAATCATGGCCAGCCATGCGGGGGATATTATCGAAAACGCCACGGTTCATCATCGTTTTCAAGAGGCTATCGCCGATTGCCATCGTGTTTATGCGACAACCTCACGTAGCCGCAATGCCGCGATACCCGTTTTAACCCCGCGCCAAGCTGCTGCCGAAATTGTTCAGTATCATCTGCAAGGGCTGCAAAGCGCCATCATGTTTGGCGCCGAACGTACCGGCTTGGAAAACGATCCTCTCACCTTTGCCAATGCATTAGTGGTTATCCCGGTAGATGCCACTTATGCCTCAATGAACCTAGCCCAGGCAGTCGTGATTTGTGCCTATGAATGGTTTGTTGCCGCCCATGGCACTATCCCTGTGAGCATCCATAAACAGGAGCTTGCCAGCAAGCATGAGATTGAGGGCTTATTCGAACATCTCGAAACCAGCCTGGATACCAAAGGCTTCTTTCCCACAACAGCTCTCAAACCGTCGATGGTGCGCAACATTCGAACGATGCTGACACGAGCCGATTTTAGTTCGCAAGAGGTGCGGACACTCAGAGGAATGATTCGGGCATTGGTGGGTAGGGAATAACGAATTGTGGCACGTGCTTATTGCCTTCCATATTAAAGGAAACGAGCATTATTTTTGGATGAAACGTTTACATTCTTAGCAAGATTATCTTTTAACTTTTTAGCCATTTCAGGGGATGCCTTCATTGAGTTTTTCTCCATGTTGGCCTGCGACTGGGCTTCAAACGCAGCTTTATTGGATTTCGTTTGTTCGCTATGATTGGAATGACACTTCACTCCAAAAATTCCAGCTGCCAGTGCGGCACCTAAGACGCCTATAAGAATAGGCGTAACCGCAGGCAGCATCAGGCCTACGGCTGCGGCCATCACAGGTATTACTGGAGCCACAAAGAAACTTCCAATCAATAACGCCCCCGCGGCGAATCCCCATTCTGAAAACGCAACTACTTTAGCCGCCAGCGACCATGAAGCAGGTTTGGGTTCGCTCATGGGGGTGGTGCTCGCAGCCGTGGCTGAAGCTTGAGGTTGAGCTTTGGATTGAGCGTGGTTTGAAGATTTCGCAACCTCGGTTTTATTATGCCCCTCTTGGATTTTTTTGTGACGTCCTGGTTTGGGCTTAATTTGATTGGCATGAGGCTGCGGCGCATTCTGATTAAGTGGATGTTGGGGAATTATTGGATTCATGATCACGGGTTGTGGAGCCACTGGATTTGCTACATGCCCCTCAGCACCGTGTATGTTATTTTCGATGATCTGGGGTTCTTCTAAATAACCATTGTTGCGTTCCAGCCCATGTAATACATAGGCATTTGCCCCGTCTCTAACGGTATTTGAACGATACTCCCTGTCCACATGCTCCCGCGCATCAGCGTCACTTTGTATCACGTTATGGGTCGAACTAGAGGCTTGAATTGCGTTACCAACAGCATTGCTATACTGCGTCAGCGCTTGCATCAAGTTGACTACTACTGCGTCTTCAGTAATCGCTCGCCCGCGGTTCGCGATTATTCCTAATTCATCACTATTAACATTAAATTTTGTCTCTAAATCGCTAACTATCTCTGCAAAGGCTACTCTCGTTGACTTCTTACCCTGATCAGAAGTTAGTGCCTGACGAATTACCTCAACATTCTCTGGTGTTGGGTGAAGTATTTTCTCCTTAATTTCTTCTCTTCTAGTCTTATCAATTTGGTACTGTTGTATCCGTGCTGCTTGAATGATTTTAGGTGTGTTATATATCCCTAAGTTATTGGCAACAACGCCATTAGCATCAACCACCTTTTGTTGCCCATGGCTTTGGATCAATTGACCGATAGTTTTATGGTAATTACCAAGAGCATTTTCTATCTCATTGACGTCTAAATTATTCTGTATTATGTGATCCGCTAGTTGCTGTAATTCTTGTAGCTGGTTAGGACCAATCATAAATGGATTATTATTAAGACCAGCATCAAGTTGATCAAACGCGCTTCTTATCTCTTCCAGGTGGTTTTGGTGCATTGTCATTAACAATACGGAGTTTTCGGCTGATGGATTAAGTATATAGCGTTTACAGTCATCTATTGTTTGCAGCCTTGGCTGTTGTGCTTGATGGGCGTTTTCGACAATACCTTGGATTTGATCTTGAATGAGACGGTTAATGTTTGTCTGTACCTCATTTCTTAGTAATTGGCTCAAAACCTGGTGAGCAGCCTCAGGATAAGCCGCATGAATGGCCGCATTGATGCCCGTTTCATGCTCATTTGAAAACAATTGTATTATGCTGGGTGATAATTGATCCCTTGCACCTGTATCATCGTTATTCTTCCTAAGAATATTGGCAAGCACCAGGCATGTTTCGTCATCGCACTCATTCTTATCAACCAAGCTCTCCCAAAATTTCTTTTTAACTTCAAAAAAATCCTGATCATGCTTCAAATGATCAGGTTTTTCCAAGCTCGCAACCTTACTCACCAGGTCTTTAACCAATTCATCAACTTCATACTTTAAAAATCGTCGTATCTCGTTTATCTCATTATTTTCTAGCCAATTACCCTTAACAATCTCTCGCATTATCGCGCCATTAGAAACGGCTAATTGAACCTTTGGTAGTTTAGTTATTAATTCATCGAGGGCACTCTTCTTAGGTTCATGCACTCTCTTATTCATAAAGGGTTCAAGTTTTAATTTCTGTGAAAATTCACTTTCGTTCCGTTTGTCTTCACTTACAAATTTATCGATATCCTCACTAAACGTACTAAATAAAACATTAAATCTCTTATTTTTATCATTAATATCAATCTTATCTTTATCAGATAACAGTAATTTGGCTTCATCAAGAAAAATAACAATAACTCTATAACTATAAAATTCAGATAATTTATGCAAGTTATTGACCCATAATTTAATACCTTCGTAATATTCCTTGCCACTCATGACATAGGGCTTTTTACCGTTTTTATCCGGGACATCCTGGACATCAATTTTCTTAAACCATTGACCTGCGTATTCTTTAATATACAGTTCATTTATTCCTGCTCCCGTTGCATCCAATAATATATTTCCTATTTTTGTTCTATCTAACCACTCTTCGTCATAAATTTTATATACACCATGAATAAATTCACGACGAATATCATCTGAATAAACTGAAATATTCCTATCGCTATTGGCCCACGCCTTGTTACACAAGGCTTTAATTTGACCCATTCTATCTAATTCATCATCTTTTACATTCTCTAAAAAAAAATTTTTGATTCGCTCGTCGCGCCTTAATTTTGAGGGAACCACCGATTTAAGGGCCCTCTTCCTCTCGTCCTTAGTCTTGGCGGTAGCTAATTGAGCTAACGCTTCTAAAAGCCGAAGACCTATCCCAGATTCACATTCACTTCTATGGAGGACCTCTATTTTTTCATTTATTTTCTCTTTATCAGATGTGCTTTTCAATTCTTTTTTCTTTGCTTTCCTCTTTTCCATATATGATAATTCAGGTTTATATTCTTCACAATTTTTTTGATTTTTAAAAAAATCGTTAACCTCATCATCCTTAATACTGTCTTTTGCTTTTTTCTGGTAGTAGGATTTATTTTTATTAAAATAGCTGTTTAAAAAACTCTTTGCTAACTCAGTCGCCACCCCTCCATATATGTATTGAAATGCCTTTTTCTCAGATCCATTTAGGCAATGAGAGAGCGGTTCACATAATATAACAAACCCATTTCTAAAATGCTGTTGAATTTTTTTCTTTGATTCTTCATATAATTTGTTATAACTTTTCTTCATTTTCATTAAACACAATATCATATTATTATGATCAATATGTTCAATTTCATCAATAATGCTATTTTTATCTTGTGTATGAAATTCTTTATTACACAATTCATTTACATTATTAAGAACAGATTTTTTTTCTAATTTATCCATAAATGCAGAAAACTGCACGGGATCTTTCGACAACGCATAAAACATCACATTCAAATTAGGGGCTTCTTTCAATAATGCTTGAAAATCACTGACAGTTTTCTTAAATTCTGTCAGTAACAGCTCACTCTTTCCTATATGAATGGAATCCCATTTCCCCTGTAATGATATCTCGCGGGTGCGGAAAAGATCCTTTGCGTTGCTAGTAGCATAGTTCTGTAAATCTGGTTCCAATGCCCTATAAATAACTTTGAGTTTTCTCCATTTATTCTCTATATGCTCTATTGGTAGGCGCAACGTTTCCTGATGTGTGAAAATAGTCTGTATTGTCTGCTTAAAAATGGATTCTTTGACTTCACCGTCACTATAGTTAGTGAACGCACTTTGAAGCGGTTCGTTAACTTTTAATAGCGTCTTAAATTTGTTTAGTTTTTTAATAAATATACTTACAGAAAGAAGCTGCTTATCGTTGAGACTAACCTTATTGCACTCATCAATAAAACCATTTAACCCGTTAATTACATTTCCATTATTTCCTATTCCTGCCGCACATAATGTCTCAGTCGTTGCTAATTTTTGAAATCGACTCTCGGGCCCCAATACCATAGCCTTAAGTAGAGACGTATCAAGGACTCTCTTTCTATGATATGTTTTTAATTTCTTATAAATAGACTCACTTCGAAGTTCTCTTATTTTTTTTTGATCAGCGGAAGAAACTAAATCTTTCCAAGGCACCGCTGGGTCTTTTAAGTCAAAAACTTTTTCTGCTTTACAACGAGATAACCAATCAATAAATCGCTTATCCACAAATAAATGAGGATTACTTTCAATAATCTCTAATATCCCCTTAGATACGGATTCCATCGCAAGAACATAGTGATCCGTGATTGCCGCTTTAATGTAATCTTTTTGTTCAGGTGTCAATAATTCGCTAACGACAGGCCCACTATTATTATGACTTTGAAGTTCACCAAACAATGATTCTAAATCAGGATCCTTTATCTCCTTTATATCCGATAATGTAGCAGCTCTAGACACACTCTGCAGTTGAATATAAGATTCGACCTTTGCATGATAGCCCTCAGAAGTCAGATTTTTATTGCTAAACGATTCAATATAGGCCTTCACTTGGTGATGCATTCTCTGCGGTAGGATTATTCTATCTGTTGCGTGTAATGGCTCTTTCGCTGTGTGCTTCGTTACCCGGTTATTGATTTCCTTTTTTCCCAGATTCTTTTTTTCTTTCTTTCCTTCTTTCTTTCCTTCTTTTGTACGAGCCTTAGACGGCTCCCTCTTCCTTGGCGGCTCTTTGCTCAGCGGTGCTTCGATAGATAAATCAGGCATCAGTTCCCGCATTTTTTTTGCTGGCTCGCGGCTCGGTTGTGAAAAACGCTCCATATAACGACTGCTTCCTGTTGAAACGACAGAAATGGCATTATACGTTGCCCACCAACCACAATCAGAACCGCCTTCCTGTTGTTTAATATTGGGATTTTTTTGATATTCTGGATTGATTAAAGAACTATCTCTGCCATCAACATATAAGTTATCGAACACACCCATCATGCCTTTCGTGATGGTACAATCATTCAGCGAATCAATAAAAAAAACCTGCTCCATGTCATTATTTAAAGGCTCTCCATTCGTTGGATGATAGTCTCGTGGTAATATCACACAGGTTACCCAATGCGCCCCACCTTTTGCAGTTGCATCTAGTTTCGACTTGGCTTTGGCAGAAGCAGTGTTAATAACCATAACAATAGGTTTTTTAAGGCGGTCACCATCTTCTATATTTTGTATCGATTTACGTTCATTATCCAGCATTATACAATTTACTAAAGCACCTTGCAGAATCACTAAACCATCCCTAGCCTCTTTATCCTCTGTAGAGAGTGGTGTACGAATCGAAAACGATGCTGGATCAATCACATGGGTACTGCTACCCAACAACGATACAAGCTGAGTATTGATACCGTGGTCAGTTGCCCAAACATCACCTTTATTTTCTATTTTACTTTCTTCTAATGCCCTTGGGAATTCTTCTTGTTCACTATTACTCGACGTGTCATTTGACGAATTATGTTCATTCCCACTTCGATTCTCGTCAGTCTTGATCTGTAATAGGGACGTTAAAATATCACGCTTCTTTTGATTCTCTCTCGCTTCATTGTTTAGGATTTTTTTTGTTTCATCTATCAATTGATTAAAGTCATCCAGAGACATTTTTATAAAAGAATCTTTATTAAAATTTTTTCCTGAATTTATCTTTTTATGTACGATTCTACATGGATTAGTAAACAAACTTTTTTCCATGATCGTAGTTCTGATTGAATTAGCAATTTCAACACTCGTTTTTACCTCACGCGAGGACTTATATTCTTCAATTTTCGCTTTTGCCGATTCTAATTCTTTTTGCGTTTGCTCAAGTAATTTTAATTCTATATTGCTATTCTTACATGCTTTAATACTAAATAATTCTATAAGCTTCCCAATCTTCTCTTCGTATGATCTTGCTTTTTCATCACTTTCTGTTTCAATCAAGTTATATAGGTCAACCAGCCATTGCGGATACAATTTTTCCCTTATTATGCGCACTTTCTCCACTGTATAATTAACATTCTTACTTTCAAAATAACGACTCATCCTATCTTCAATATTAAAAATGTAATTACCGTACAATTGCTTTATAATTTCCAATTTTTCTGCATCGGATTCATACATACCTTTTTTTATATTGTTCTTAATGTTATTGGCATTATTTTTCATGGACATCAAAGTATGCTTGAATGCTTTGGCAAGCTGATCTTCCTTAACTCCTGGGTTACAATCAAAATCTGTTACCAAATCATCTGGTAACTTAAAATTACGTATGCATTCAAAAATGCCATCTAACATACATTACATCATCAGACAATATTAGAAATAAACCCTAAAAACAAATAACCCTAGTCTAAATTATAACACACAAATATAAACATAAAATTTAATAATGAACAATTAATCCCAAAAAACTTATTAATAGAAACACTATAAATATGTCATATTATTGGCACGAAGCATTATGAATTGCGCTGTTTGACCAACACGATTCTTCGTTAACCTCTCAAAAAATAAACAGGCATTAACGATTGTGACACAAATATTGCTATAATATAAATTGATAATTTACTAAAATTATATTAAAATAGATTAAAAATATGGAGCGTATCATGTCTAACTCTACTGATTCACAGAAAGCTAATTTTGGTACACGACTTCAAGGCGCAACCAATCATATTTTCGGTGCCAAATCTGGGAAATTAAATCTAGGTGATTTTGACAAGTTAGTCATCAACGGCCAGGACAAAAAGACCATCACCGATCCCGAAACGAAGGAACCTCGCCCTGTCAGCACGGATATAACTCCCGACAAAATGAGTATACAAAAGTTTTTCATGTTTGCTCCGATCCATTTGGGGGTAACCCTGGTAAATGCGGTACTCAAACTATCACGATTTTTGTCTGATGATAAAAAGAGCACGGATAGCGCTAACAAAAGCGCTACTACGACAACGCCTACTTCAGCGCAACAAGTAACACAACAGATTAAACCTGATGCTACTCCCGCAGTACCATCCGCCCTGCGAAACAGTGCAGCGCGTGCAGCTTAGGATAAGATAACGAGATTGGTAGCTGACTACTATACGTGGGTTGAAGCGAAGCGTAGTGGCAATGGCAACGTAAGCAACGCAACCAGCATAATTCCCTTATTTGCTACGTATGAACCAGATACAGAGGCCTGTAGTCATTCTGAAGATGACGGAGCGTGTCGGAACGGCACGTCATCGTCAACCGTCTAAAGTAGTATGAGCCGTAGGCGAGTACTGCTTTAGACGGATGGTCAGATTCCTTCTAGCTGGAGTATCACCCGCTTCACTTCCTGATAATCCACTTTTCCTGTGCCAAGCAGCGGAATGGCATCCACACGGTGAATTTTCTTTGGAATCGAAATTTCAGGCATTTTATGCGCTCTGAAATGCTGTATAATATCCTCACGGTTTACCGATTTATCATTGGTTAAAATCAAGATCTGTTCCCCTTTTTGGGGATCAGGAACCGTCACAGCAGCATGCATTAAGCCTGGCGATAAAAGATCAAGAGCCGCTTCTACCGCCGTAAGCGACACCATTTCTCCACCAATTTTTGCAAAACGTTTGGTACGTCCTTTTATGGTGATATAGCCGTCTTTATCGATCACCACAATATCACCGGTATCATACCACCCTTCGTGCGGTGGCTGTAACTCGCCCGGGTTTTCTGCTTTAAAATAACCCAACATGATATTAGGCCCCTTGACCCAAAGCTGCCCACCTTCTTCAATACCTGGCAAGGTAACAAGTTTCCATTCAATGCCGGGCATAAATCTACCAACGGTGCCAATTCGGCTTTGCATAGGAGTGTTGGTGCTGATCACAGGTGCTGTTTCTGTTGCGCCATAGCCTTCAAAAATGCGTACACCAAATTTTTGGCTATAGGCTTTACGTGTTTCTTCTTTTAATTTTTCAGCCCCAGCGAACACATAGCGAACACTGTGCAAATCATAAGGATGTGCAAAACGGGCATAACCCGAAAGGAATGTATCTGTACCAAAAATAATGGTGGCATTGATATCATAGACCAGTTCTGGCACAATCCGATAATGCAGCGGGGATGGGTAATAAAAGGTTTTAATTCCTGAGAGAATAGGCAGCAATGTGCCCCCCGTTAAACCAAACGCATGAAACATCGGTAGGCAATTAAAGACTTTATCCATAGGACCAAAATCAATACGGCTGGCCAACTGGCAGCGATTAGCCTGGATATTGGTATGCGAAAGGACTACCCCCTTAGGCGTTCCTTCTGAACCAGACGTAAACAGGATAAAAGCGGGTGAATCTGCATTCACCCCACGCCCTGTTATTTTATACAACACCTCCGGTATAACAGAAGCTATCAGCCCATATAATTTATCAAACAGCGAGACATCCTTACGTAAAGTTTCTAGATAAACCACGTTTATGCCAGCTTCCAGCAATGCCGCAACGACCGCATCCATTTTACCTGCGGTAACAAAACGCTGTGACGTGAGGATTGTTGCAATATGCGCGGTCTTGCATGCCGTGATGATCTGGGAGCTTCCGGCAGAAAAATTTATCATCCCCGGTATCCGACCAAAAGCGTGCAGGCCAAAAAATGTTAGGGCCATGGTGATGGATGTCGGCAACATCAACCCAATCGTGTTTTCATTTGGAAAGTGAGTGGTGATAAGCCTGCCAAGGACAAAACTGCGCGCAATAAACTGACGGTATGAAAGCGGTTTGCGTTCAATATCTTCGGCAATGAGATGGCTGCCCCCATGGACCGCTTTGGCTGAAAGTAATGAAGCAAATAACGTTTGCTGGTAGTCACTGCTGTCGAACATCATCTGCGACATAGTATCATAGAGTTGTAGTCCAGCCATTTGCCGACGTTTGCGCCCTTTTACTTCTTCGGGTATATGAAATTCACACGCAGGCAAAATCGTCAGGGTTACTTTAGGGAACCAGCGAATATGCACTTTGCCTTTTAATTTGGAAAATGGGGTATATTGTGCCCCGTCAATCCGCACAGGCAATATAGTTGCGCCGGATTTATCGGCTATCATCCCTGGACCTTCATAGATTTTCATCAATGCACCTGTAACCGTAATCCTCCCTTCTGGAAAAATCATACATTTACGATTTTTCTTAAGAGTATCGATCAATGATTTAGTTGCCGGGGATTGGTTGGATCAAGCGGAAACGCATCCACCCATAACAATAACGGCTTCATCCACCAGTTACGAGCAATCGTGGTATTAATGGCAAAGGTAATTTTATCTGGCAAAAACGCCGCTATGACCGCCGCATCTAAAAACGAAGTATGGTTGGCAATAATCAGCACCCGTTCACCCGCTGCCTTATAATGTTCCATCCCTTTAACCTCAACACGGTAACAGCATTTCAGCACAATGCGCGCAAGGGAACGCAGCAAGGCATCTGGCAACAACATGCAGATATAAATAGCGGCTATAGCGCTACCCATGGCAATGGTGAGGAATATTTGCGGAATCGTAAACGACAAAGAGAGCATGATTAACGTACCCACAGCAGATAACACCATGAACAGGGCATTCATGACATTATTGGCAGCAATAATACGGGCACGGTGGATAGCTTCGCTATCATGCTGCATGATTGCATATAAGGGCACAATATAAACACCCGCACATATAGCCACCAACAGTAAATCAGCAAGAATATGTAACCCCTTGGCATTTGCCAGGAATTCCCAGGCATTCAGTAATCCTACGACTTGTGGCACATAATGACTGGCAGAGTATAAATCAAAGGTAAACACCGCAATACCGAGTGCGGCCAATGGAACATAGGTGCTTTGAATTTGCCCACGCAATAATTTATTACACAGCATGGAGCCAATACCAATCCCTACCGAAAAGACGGTAAGAAATAAGGTAACCACGGTTTCATCCGCATGTAATACATCTTTAGCATAGGTTGGAAACTGTGCCAGAAAAGTTGCCCCCACCAGCCAAAACCAGGAGATCCCGATGATACAGCGAAATACCCTGCCATTCTTGCGCCCAAAACCAATCATCCTCCACGTTTCCTGGAAGAGGTTATAATTGATACGAAGTGCGGGTTCAGGTGCCGTAGCGGCAGGAATAAAACGGCTTGATACATAGCCAAGGATAGCTGTTAGGATTAAAACGGCCGATAAAATCGTAATGCCGTGATTTTGTAAAATGAGTAAGCCGCCCGCAATCGTGCCCAGCAAAATGGCCAGAAATGTTCCAGATTCAATATACGCATTGCCCGAAAGCAGCTCTTGATCATGCAGATGCTGCGGCAGTAGCGCATACTTGATCGGCCCAAAAAAGGTTGAATGCACCCCCATGCAAAAAAGTGATACTAAAAGAAGCCATACATTCTCAAGGTAGAATCCTACCGACGCGCAGACCATAATAACGATTTCGACCACTTTAATCACACGCGTAATTTTGGCACGGTCATATTTATCAGCTAATTGCCCAGCCGTTGCTGAAAAAAGAAAGAAGGGCAGAATAAATAAGCCTGCAGCCACCGTCACCAGCATTTGCGGATTTTCGCCATAGGCTGTGGCTATACGGTAGGTCACAAGCATGACAAGGGCATTTTTCAGCAAATTATCATTAAACGCCCCCATGAACTGCGTAAGAAACAACGGCAGGAAGCGTCTGGTGTAAAGTAAGGTAGGTAAAGACATACACCCTCAAAATGATTGAATTATATAAACATCGCCCCGATAGAACGCTGAGCTAGCGTAGGAAAAAAACTCATAAAAAATAAAGTGAAGAGTCTCCGAAAGAATCTCCCTATGCTCTAACAATCTCCTGGATGGCTTCCCGCTTCGCTCCTTTGGAGCTACGCAGGAATACGCTCCACCCGACAACGTGTCCGCCGAAGCTTCTAAGAGGCATAGGTAGAAGCTCGTAAGGCGGCGTAGGGTGGTGGTGGGGGATGAGGGACTTGAACCCACGACACAGGCGTTATGAGCGCCCCGCTCTAACCAACTGAGCTAATCCCCCGAAAGGTAGACCATTTACGAAAAAACGTAAACATGAATACTGAATATAACATCTTCTCTTCAAACTGCCAACCGTGTTTTTAAAAACAACCCTGGATAAATTTTTCAAAGGCGCGGGCGCGGTGGCTGATGGCGTGTTTTTCTTCAGGTGTCATCTCAGCAAAGGTGACACGCTGACCATCAGCAACAAAGATAGGGTCATAACCAAAGCCATGGCTACCTCTGGGGGGGAAACTCAGAGAACCATCCACTCGGCCTTCAAAGGTTTCTACCCTGCCCTCTTCGCTGCCATCAGGCCACCATAACGCCAAAGCACAGATGAAAGCTGCGTTATAATTACCAGTACGGCTTTCAGAAATATCATGTTTAAGCTGTTCCATAGCAGATTCATACCCACCATTTTCTTCAGCCCAGCGGGAGGATTGAACTCCAGGAGCACCACCTAAGGCTTCCACCATCAATCCTGAATCGTCTGCCAGTGCAGGCATTCCAGCATGTTGACCATAATATTTGGCTTTAAGGATAGCATTATCAATAAATGTCTTACCTGTTTCGTCTGGCGATACGACACCATCGTGATCCAACCCAACCACTTCCAGTGGAAAAGGATGCAATAACGCTTTGATTTCTTTAATTTTTCCCTGATTGGCCGAGGCAATCAGCAATTGCTTTCCTTGAAATGCTGGCATAGTTAATCCTATTGCTTCCACTCAGGAAGCGCTTGTTTTTGTAACTGAATAATGGTTTCAATGGACGTTCCGGCAAGGCCTAATAATTCCTGAAACTGTACGGGCGTGAAGGAAATTTTTTCAGCCGTTCCTTGAATCTCGATAATGTTGCCACTGCCATTCATCACAAAATTAGCATCCGCCTCGGCGTTGCTGTCTTCATCATAATCCAAATCGGCGACCACCTGGCCTTTATAGATGCCGCACGAAATCGCAGCCACCTGTTCAATGATAGGATTACGGTAAATTTTTCCTTCCTTTAAGAGATAATTTACGGCATGGCACAAAGCAACATAACCACCCGTAATTGCGGCAGTTCGAGTACCACCATCTGCCTGGAGCACATCGCAATCAATGGTGATCGAACGCTCTCCCAGTAGCGGCAGATCAACCACTGCACGCAGCGACCGCCCAATCAAACGCTGAATTTCCTGGCTGCGACCCGAGGGCTTATTACTGGCAGACTCACGCTTGGAGCGGGTATGCGTCGCGCGCGGTAGCATAGCATATTCAGCAGTCACCCAGCCAGATCCCTTATTGCGCATAAACGAAGGAACCGACTCTTCCACCGAAGCAGTACATAACACCTGCGTATGGCCATAATTGATTAAACACGAACCTTCTGCATAACGGCTTACGCCCGTTTGAAATTTAATAGGTCGTAAATCCTGGGGTTGTCTTGCCGAAGGGCGCATAATTTTCCTTTAATATTTTTGATTAGGGGTTGAAAAATCATTTCCAAACACTATATACCTAACTATCATTCAAAATACTAGTTGTTATTCAATTTCCAAGGAGCCGCCATGCACGATGCCTCATCTACCGACCAAAACACCTCACCGGAATCTCCTGAGAGCAGCTTTGATCCTAAACAAAATGCAACGATCCAAAGCATCCTGAAAAATAGGCAGAGTGCAGCGGATATGTCTGCGGCCACAGAAGCACCAGCAGCACAAGTTGAAATCGAACAGCTGCGCCAGCAAATCAACGAAATGGAAGAACGGTGGAAGCGTGCAGAAGCCGATCGTATTAATCTCCAGCGCCGCGCCGAACAGGAAAAAGCCACCACTCGCGATTATGCTATCACCAATTTTGCCCGTGATTTAACCTCTATCCTGGATAATTTTTATCGGGCTATCGAAAGCGTCACCACCCCTGCTGACCAATTAAGTGGCGAAATGAAACATCTCTTCGACGGCGTCATTATGACCCAGCGCGAATTAGTCAGTGTGTTTGAACGCTATGGCATTAAACGGATCGTCCCACTGGGCGAAGCATTCCATCATGATTTTCATCAGGCAATGATGCAGGTCGAAGATGATGCGGTGGCACCGGGAACCATCACACAGGTATTGCAAGCAGGATACGTCATTAAAGACCGCTTGCTCCGCCCTGCATTGGTGTGTGTGGCAAAGGCCTCAGGGACTCCTACAGCTTAGAAAACTAACCTCGACTGAAACAACGAGTAACCGGCCAAAAGTCCTTACCCTCGTCCTCCCCAGCCCAAGTGGGCTGGGGAGGACGAGGGTTTGTGCTATATAAGCCCATTATTCTTCATGCTATTTCTATATCTCACTTTTTCTTTTTAGTTGCAAAACGTTCCGAAATAATTGAACACCAGAATGCTTATACCATCACATACACATCAAACCGAGCACTTTTGCCCGCCTTGGAAAAACTTGGTGTTACATCACCCAAAAACGATGCACGTGAGGGGCGTTTAACAACGACGCGCTTTGCTGCAACCTTTAATGACGCTTGCAGCAATTGTGCAGATTCATCTTCATCACCCTTTCCTAACAGTAACTGCAGGATTTGCATTTCCTTTTTGGCGAGAGATGTTTTTTTCTTTTCGGGAAACATGGGGTCAAGGTAAACCACTTCCGGCTTGTCATCATGGGATAATGAAGATAGCCAGTCTTGACTCTTATTCCAAAAACATTCCATTAAAATATCATCTAAATCAGATTGTTGTTTATAAATATGAATATTATACATTAGCATAAACCACAGCACCGGTGATTGCTCCAACACGATCATCTTCGCGCCTAAGGAGGCCAATATAAAAGCATCCCTTCCCCATCCTGCAGTCGTATCAACTACCGTTAAAGGCGTTCCATGTTTGAGGCCAATCGCTTCTGCTAGCGGCTCCTGGTGGATGCTGGTCTTATGGCTACGATAAGCCAGGGATGCCTCGGTAAAACCGGAACAATACTCAAGCTTTTGGTGTTGATGGTGAGTGTGGATTGATATCTGCAGATCTGAAACCACTAAGAAAATCCCGTCTTGATCTGATAGGGCACTCACAAAATCAAAGTGACAGGTCTGCGCTAAATGCTGAAGAAAGGGCTGGTTTATATGGGCGGTAGAAACAATACCAAGAAATGGGAGTTGGGACATATTACGTACTATTTCTTTGCCTCCTCCCATAATTGATCCATCTCTTCAAGTGTTGAATTCTGCAGAGACTTTCCTTTTACAGCAATAGCTTGCTCGATATAATTAAAGCGATGGATAAATTTACGGTTAGTGCGGCGAAGGGCCGTTTCTGGATCCAGTTTTAAATGCCTGGCAATATTGCACACAGCAAATAATACGTCTCCGAGTTCATCTTCTAACCGGTCATGATTATGTTCACGTTTATCAAGTTCTGCATAGAGTTCGTCTAGTTCTTCATGCACTTTATCAAATACCGGCTTCAGCGTTGGCCAGTCAAACCCTACTTTAGCCGCTTTCTTTTGAAGTTTAATAGCCCGCATTAAAGCTGGCAGGCCTACGGTCACATCATCAAGAATACTAGCTGGTTGAGATTGCTTATCGCTTTGTGCTAATCGTTTATCTTCTTTTTCTTTCTGCTTGAGCCTTTCCCAGGAATCTTCTTGTTGGGCAGCATTTTTAATATCAGCATCAGCAAATACGTGTGGGTGGCGATGGATGAGTTTTTGGCAGATAGTTTCGGCTACCTGTTCAAAATCAAATAGATTTTGCTCGTTCGCCATTTGCGAATGGAACACAACCTGTAAAAGCAAGTCACCTAATTCTTCTTTAAGCCCAGTCATATCTTCACGCTCGATAGCATCGGCCACCTCATAGGCTTCTTCAATCGTATGAGGCACGATCGAAGCAAAATTCTGTTCAAGATCCCACGGGCATCCGCCTTGGGGATTGCGAAGCTTCGCCATAATATCCAGAAGTCGTTGCATGGCATTATCGGATTGCATCATAGCGGCTTACCAGTAAATCAAGTTAAACGTAAATGCAATGAATGTCTGGTTGGGGTTGGCGGTAAAGAGTTCCTGCGGCGGTGGCGCAGCTTGCTTCACCTGTTCAAGCGTTGCCAGAGCAGCATCCCGAATGGCTGAATCGCGTACAGGATATGGGAAAAAATAACGCAGGATATTGCCATTCTTATCCACATGGACAATGACATTGACGGATACCATTTTTGAAGGGTCCTGAGGAACCCCGGTATGTTGAGTACCAAATCCTTTGGGCAACACCTGGTTCTGATTATATAAAATAGAAAGCTGTGCCGTATATCGTCCCTTTAAATTGGCAAGCTCGCGATCACCATCTGTATTGCCGTTACTCTTGCTAGAAGCCCCTGATTGAAATACCGGCTTATCGCCTAATACATGTTCTGTAGGTGCGGATGATACATACGCTTTACGAGCCATGGGCACCACCTCTAGGGTGTTACTAGGTATGTCGGCTCTGAATGGAACGGCAGGGCTTGGGGGAATTTTGCGAACCCATTTTTTAACCACCTCACCATTTTTTTTCTGCATTGCCACTGGCATCGTGTTTAATTCACCAACTCCTGCGGGATCGATATAATCATCATCTTGATCCTGCATGCGATGCCATATTTGGTTACCATTCGCATTGAGATTAAAACTGATAATACTAGGAATTTTAGGGGGATGTTGGATAGCCAATAACACTGGTATTCTCACCAATATGATACCATGAAGGATAGCCGCTACACATATACAGGTTAAGAAGGGGTAACGCAGAGCAATTGCGCGCATAAGTAAACCTCCCAGTTTTTAAGGATTTAAGGATTAGTTTAGAGGTGGATTTAACTTAATGCAAGGTTAATTCCAATCATTACTTAAGCCTTATTGCTCTGACAAATAATCAATTTTATGGACGAAAAATGTGGTTGGCTTTCTGCTTTTTTTACGTATCGATGAGTAACAATGATCTATGGATTGAAATAGAAATTACTTATTTCAATCCCAACCGCTAAAAACACCCAAACTGTTTTTCCAACGAACAACGATCGTCCTATCTTCCTGCAATATATCCTTAATCAAGACGCCCCAAAAAGTCAATACGATGCCGAAACCTGGAGTGTTATTGAGTACGATGGGATCGTCAGTCACATGAATTTATGGTGAAGCGTTAGTGCTTAAAAAGGTAACCACCTGATTTAAGACCAGCGCTCCTTTGCGGGTTAAACAAAGGATATCTGGCTGCGATTCTAATAAACCTTCATCCCTTAACAACTGCCTTCGTGCCTGTGGAAACAATATGTCTGCACTCACCCCTAAATGTTCTTCAATACGCTCAAGTGGTAGTCCCTCTTTTAAACGAAGTCCCATTAATAATAATTCATCCAGGCGCTCTTCCTGTGATAAAACGTCCCGCTGCTGTAAACCATGGCCATGTGCTTGAACTTTTTCCAACCAATTTTCTGGGTGGTGAATCGTCATAAACGATTCACGCACAGGCCCCGATCGGATACGGCCATGAGCTCCTGGACCTATTCCTAAATAATCAAGACTTCGCCAATAGGCTAGATTATGCTGGCACTCATATCCAGGCTGGGCATGATTGGATATTTCATAGGCAGGCAGTCCGTGAGCCTCCATAATGGCGTGGGTCAATTGGTAAAAATCATGAGCCAGCTCTTCACCTGGCATCTCAAAATCGTGTTTGGCATAGGCCTGATAAAAAGGCGTCCCCTTTTCGATGGTCAATTGATAGAGGGAGAGATGTTTTGCTGCCAAGGTCAATGCTTCACTCAGTTCTGCTTCCCATTCTCGCAACTGCTGTTTGGGCCGTGCATAAATTAAATCAAATGAATAATTATCAAATATTTCTGCAGCCATTGCAATAGCGCCCCGTGCTTCATCTGCTGAATGCTTACGCCCTAAAAAAGCCAAATCCTGAGGGTTAAGCGATTGAATGCCGAGTGACAATCTATTAATACCCGCATCCTTAAATGCTTTGAATTTACTTTTTTCACTTGAAGTCGGATTGGCTTCCAGGGTGATTTCTACGTTTTCCTTCACGTTCCACAGCTTATGAGCCTCTTCAATGATAGCAGCCGTAAGGGCTGGAGGCATAAGCGAAGGAGTCCCCCCCCCAAAAAAAATACTAACGACCTCACCTTGAGGTATCAAGCCTGCTCCATAGCGCAACTCCTCAATATAAGCCTCATACCAGCGATCATGATCCACTTTATCTCTCACATGAGAGTTAAAATCGCAATACGGACATTTGGCTAGGCAAAATGGGTAATGAATATACAAAGCAAAGGGAGTGCTAGACGACATGTTATTTTCTATTAAGTCACGATTAAGTCATTGATTTATCGGTTATAGCACGTTTAAACCTAATTATCCAGCTCACAACTTTTAGTTGATAAACTATTTATACATAATAACCTTAAATAAAACTACTTAAAATTGCTTAACTATATACCTATTTCAATCTTATATATACTTTAATTTTACTTGCATTTTATTTGTTGTGGTGTAAAATCCCCACCGAAAATGCACCAATAAGTAGGAATTAAAAGAATGGAAAATGCCTTAAAAGAAGCCTTAAATTTTATTAAAAACGCTGAATTAGTTTCTCACGTTGAAGTACAGTTGAAACAATTTACCGATCTATGTCTTAGAACCTCGACCACAGCTCCGAATTTTTACATAACAATTTGGGATAATAAGCTCTTGATCCAATCAAAGCACGACACGATTATTCACACCCATTGTTTGCTAACCCATACAACAGGAGGCAAACATAAGCGCCCGAAGCATGAATCACGGCTTGAGAAAGAACGCGATCAAGCTGCTAACCGATTTACTCCGGGCACCCATTATGGGCATGTGGCTGCTGGTTCTATCTTTAGATTTATCCAAGAAGATCTACCCAAGCCCTTAGACATTACACCAGTTGGCACCTTTAACCGCCAAAATGCTCACAGCAATGTTGGATCCTATGCCGGTGCAGAATGGTCTCTTCGCAAAATGCCTATCAACACTCCTGTCATTTTTTGCCAAAGCTATAACTCCATCCAAAATATAGACCCTTATGAAATAACAATTTATGCAGCTCCTACTCCTGAAACAATTCTTAATTTTGTTACCAAGAATTATACGCCCTATACTCTCCCTCCCGAACATCCGTGTTTTGTAGACCCCCAAAAACCTCTTTCTTCAACAGAAAGAGCCATTAAAGCCGTTGACTATTATGTAGGGAATGGCCATTTTCGCGGACTTCAAATACATCTCAGAGCACTTAGCAAAAATTCTTCGCCAAATGGCAAACAATTCATTGGCGATGCGATGGGCGGTTTAGAAGAAATATTCAGAAGAATTGAAGATAAGGATTCTTCACCAAGTGGCCCGACAATACAACGTATGCTATCTGAATGTTTTAAAGACGTAACGATGAAGGATCAGAATAAAAATTCAACATTTGCCTGTTGTATGAAAGCCGCACTTAAGACAACGGCATATAAATCGATCATTGCCAATAGAACTCAGATTATTAAAGACGTTCTTGCTTATGCCAATGGCGATTCTCATAATTTTTCTTTGGTACATTCTCAAGCACATCAGAAAGTGGCAGATAATTTTTTAAGTATCATCCAATTATCTCCTTCAACCTTTGAAGAATGCTCAACAAAACTCAAGGATGCTGTTATCCAACTTACATTCATAAAGGAACAAATGAAAGGACACGTTGGTCCTTATAGAAAATTCAATGTTGATGGGATAAAAACGTCAAACTTACACAAACGAAAAATGCTTGATGATCCGTCTCAAGATTCTCCAGCTCGCGATGCCAGCGATGGGCAACCTATGTTGACCAAATTAAGTAAGAAAACCCCCGAGGATTATTTGCACGCTGGTTCAAGCAATAATCTCTTTGTTGTCATGCAGAATAGTTTTCAGCCAAAAGATGAACCAAACGATACGGGCACCTTCTCCGAAAAGAGTGACTCTAAACCAGACCCTACTGACGTTAGAGAACCAGCTCAAGACTGGAAAAAGTATATTGACTTAACAAAAGAAAGTGACAATCTAAATGTTTTAAAATAAGGGGGGTAATCCCCCCCTCTCGGAGGAGGGGGGGCCGAAGGCCGGGGAGGTGTGAAAGCCAAGCACTCCTACCTGTCCGGACTCCCCTCACACCACCCCAGATTCATGCCAAAGACGGCATGAATCTGCCCCTCCTCCGAAGAGGAGGGTCAAAGGAAGCGAGCTCCTCCCCGGTTCATCAGATGCTTACTGCTTACCGATGACACGCGCTATAAGTGGGGACAGATCAATCTGGTTACTTGAGTGCTCGATGGTATTGCAAGTAATAATGCTTTTAACACCGGTGGCCAACAACCGTTGATAGGCATCTTCAGCAAAGACAGGATGCGTACCGATACAAATCGCAGGTTTTAGCTCAAGCAGCTGAAGATGTTTCACTGTTTCTATCATCGTATGGGCGGTAGAAATGATATCATCAACCAAGACTGGTGTATGGTTCTTGTATTCACTAACACGCGGCAGGGAAACGTTTACCTCGTGATCTCCAAAACGTTCTTTTGTGAGCACCTGGAAAGGAAGCTGCCCCAGCTGTGCTAACTCGGCAACCCACTGCCTGCTCTCCTCGTCAGGCCCAATAAGCAACGCATGGCTTACGTTGGATTGAATCCACGTAACAATCGCCGATGCCGCATGCACATTGTGAGTTGGAATCGTGTATATCTCACTTAAGTCATGGATACGATGCAAATGCGGATCAACCGTTACTAACCAATCAAAGGCTTTCGAAAGATAGGTCGCAGCAATCCGCGAGGTAACGCCCTCACCAGGATGAAATTGCGTATCCTGACGCATATAACCTAAATAAGGAGCAACCAATCCAACCCGTGTAGCGCCTAATTGGCGCAGAGTTTCAGCCAATAATATGAGGTACCATAATTTTGAATCGGGCTGATAAAGATTTGCTACCACGATCACCTCGTCACCTTTGACTGGTGTTTGGATGGTTGGCAGCGATTCACCATCAGGAAAGTGATGGAATGCATAATCTCCACACGGAATACCTAGCTGTAACGACAGGCTTTGTGCCATCCCTTTAGAATCAGGCCATGCTAATATTATCGGCATCATTACCTCCCATGATGAATGACATTGTGTCTTGCCAGACTAAACCTGTGCCACCTGCACAATCGTCTCATTTTTACTCATAAAATCAAGGACATACTGCAGTTGCCCGTGTGTCTGGGAATGGATAGTAAACAACACATCCCCTTTGAGTACCGGCTGGTGAAGCCTGACATGCAAATCAACACCTGCGGCTTTATCATTCGGTGCGCCAGCCAGTTTAGCAACCATGGCAATACGGCGATTATCAATGATGGACACTTTTCCATGCGTCCTAGACGTTATCGGATATGAGAAAGGAGCAACTGGAATGTCACGCATTCCCCCCTGTGCAAGGCAAATTGCTTTAAATTTTCTCAAGGCCTGGCCAGAGGTTAACACCTGCTCAGCTACTTTATACCCTTGCCCAGGCGCATATTGGGAAGAAAATTCAATAATATGGCCAGCTATCATTAATGCACGATCACGCAGATCCTGTGGGGCATTGACATTATTTTCAAGGACCGCCAAGACATCCCGCGCTTCCAGTGCCGGGCCCATTCCCCTACCCACCGGCTGGCTACCGTCCGAAATCATAATCTTGACTCCAATTCCCAATGCTTGTCCAACCGTGGCAAATAACGATTTTAAATTGTCTGCCATGTGTTGTCCGCGCACTTTCGCTGTTGCCCCAATCGGTATATCAATCACCACATGGGTTGAACCTGCCGCAATTTTTTTAGAAAGCACCGAAGCAATTAACTGGCCTTCACTATCAATATCTAAAACCCGTTCCACCCTGATTAAGATATCATCAGCGGGACTCAGCGATGCGGATCCTCCCCAAATAATACACCCCCCCTCCTGATTGACCACACGACGCATATCCTCTAGCGAAAGATCGACATTGGTAAACACCTCCATAGTATCGGCAGTACCTGCAGGCGATGTAATCGAGCGCGATGATGTTTTAGGCATGATGAAACCAAGTGACGTCACAATCGGCACCACGATCGGAGTCGTCCTATTCCCGGGGATTCCACCAACGCAATGTTTATCAACAATCATCGCTTGACTCCAATGCAGATGATCGCCTGTATTGATCATTGCCTGCGTTAAATCAATCACTTCCTTGCTATTTAAACGGCCACCGACACAGGATGTTAAAAAGGCCGAAATCATAATATCGGTATAATGACCAAGCGTTATATCATCGATAATTGCCTTTAATTGTCCATAGGACAAATTGTTACCATACATTTTTGAGCGTACATAACCAAGCGAGGCTGCCGGGTGAGCATGGCTGATTTGAATGGTTTGGCCTTCCTCAGCGTCTAAATATCGCCAACTATACTCACAAACACTCACCTGATCCGTGCTTAAAATATCTGAATCCACCAATTGCAAGGTTGCCGAAATTTCTTTCCCCTTATAGGTAATCAGTACCCTGGTATGAACCTCGAATCCTTCAGCAAGGCATACATGCGAATCACGGCGCAGGTAGACAACATGCTCCTTATACGTATCGATGCCCAACCGCTTCAGTTTCAGCATGGCTAATCCTCATAAAGTAAAGGTTTCTTGATAAATAGGAATGTCAACATGCCAGCCAAAACGCGCTTCAACTTTGGCTTTAAAACTTTCCGCTGCCGATTTTTCGCCGTGGGTGATAAAGACTTGTTTGGGAGCCTTCTTAGCGTGAGACAACCAGGCAAGCAGTTCTTCGTAATCGGCATGTGCCGAAACATTGTCTAGCACTTCAACCTTAGCTCGCACCGGAATCATTTGTCCGTATATCCTGATTTCCTTTTCTCCTCGTTGCAATCGCTCTCCCCTGGTTCCTGTTGCCTGGAACCCAGCCAGTAATATCGTGTTCTTGGGATCGGGTGCAAAATGAACCAAATGGTGGAGCACCCTCCCACCGGTTGCCATACCACTGGCCGATATAATCACCGCAGGCATTGTCAATTGATCCAGCGATATTGATTCTTCCTTGGTGTTGATATAGGTAGCCGTTTTACACATGTGGGCACATTCCTGATTCGTAAGCTTATGCCCACTCCTGTGGGTCTGCATGAGGTTAGTCACATCAACCGCCATTGGACTATCCAGAAAAACAGGAAGGTCTTTATGAATTCTGCCCTCTTGTTTAAGTTGGTCACATAACAATAATAATAATTGTGCACGACCTACAGCAAATGACGGAATAATAATACTTCCACCGCGCGCCGTGGTTTGATTAATCACGTCCGCCAGTTGATCTTTAGCTGGAAGTGGGTCATGAAGCCGGTTTCCATACGTTGATTCCATAACGAGATAATCGCTTCCAGGATAATATTCTGGGTCTAGTAACAATGGGTCGTTGGCTCGACCTATATCCCCTGAAAACACCATTGTTCCTTTAGGTGTTTTTAAGGTTATAAATGCCGCACCTAAAATATGCCCTACATGCGTATAATGAAAGGAAAGCTGCTCACCCAATAATATCTCATGACCATAGTCAACGGCTTCAATATTCTGTAAACAATCCTCTGCGTCTTCTTTCGTATAAAGTGGTTTAGCAGGATGATGCTTTGTATAATGGTAGCGATTTGCGCGTTCCGCATCACTTTCTTGTATGTAACCGCTGTCGGGTAATAATATCTTGCATAAATCACGTGTTGCCGGCGTTGCAAAAACCTTTCCCCGAAATCCTTGCTTAACCAAAAGAGGTAAATAACCACTATGATCAAGGTGAGCATGGGTTAATATGACAGCATCAATATGGCGAGGATCAATAGGTAACCGGTCCCAGTTTCGTAAGCGAAGTTCTTTCAGCCCCTGAAACAACCCGCAATCAACCAATATTTTTTTTCCAGAACATTCTACTAAATATTTTGAACCTGTAACCGTCTCCGTTGCGCCTAAAAACGTAATGCTAACCATATCATCCTTTAAAAATTGACAGGTGAGCGATCTATAACCCTTCCACCCGATTCAGTGACTTCAACAATCGCGAAACCACGTTGTGTGGTTCCATCCATCCCTAATCGTATGATACCATCAATTCCGATAAATCCTTGTGAATTCGTAAGCACCACTTTTCCATCTGCGCGTTTAGCTGCCGTGAACGCCAGAGGAAGCGCATCATAAGCCATCGATGCCAACCTCGGTGGTTCGCTATTAAACACCTCCTTAAACCGTCCATAAAAACGTTTAATCTGGTCGGGATCTGATGCTGGGTACCATGCGCCTTGGAGCAACGATTGCGATTGAATTTTACTCGATTCCCATTGGGAACTGCCTAGTATTTTAATATTCTGGCGATCCTTAAGATTGGCATCTAAATATGCTGCAATTTTAGTAAGGCTATCTCCACCTACGGGTATCACTATGGCTGATTTTTGCGTTTTATCTAGAAGCGTAACAAAACGTTTTAATGCAGCATCCAGTAACTCAGGCTTGCCGGAAAATAATTCGGTATGGGCCACTTTTGCATTACGCAAGCTAGTTACTTTCTGAACTTCATTGGCAACCGCATTACCATACGCATCACCTGGCGCCAATACATAAAAATTAGTATAGCCCTGATCAATCGCATAATCGGTAATCCGTTCAATCTGCTGGCGGGGGTCGGCCCCTAAGGCATAAATACCAGCCTGGGCAGCAGCAACATCATTGGTGAATGATAAGACCGGAATATCCAGCGTTCTTGCCGCAGGCGTAATTGCTTTGGTGGCCGAACTGAATACCGGGCCGATGATCATGTGGACTCCATCGTTTTTTGCTTTTTCTAAAGCGGATTTGGCTTCTTCATCGCTGTCTTTGGTATCATAGGGAAAAATACTGATATCCTGACGGTTCATGTCGAATAGAGCCAGAGTGGCGGCATCCAGCAACGCCTGACCAATCGGAGCTTTAGGGCCAGAAAGTGGCAGCAACATAGCAATTTTAACCCTGCGATCAAACAGAGGATTCGGCACCACCAGTGATGCTTCGTATTGCAGGGGCACGATTGAAAATGGTCCAGTCACCTTGTGTGCAGGTGCAGGATTATAAATAGGGGTAAGGGTTGTTAGTGGGGTTGTCACTGGACTTACCTGCCCTTCTGTTGCCTGTTCGGTTGCATAAACAGGCTTAGCCACAGCCAGTAATAGAAGTGATACACCAAGAATCGCTATTGCTTTGAGTCGTTTATTCATTATATGCTGCCTTTTGGTAAACCTGAAAATATGTTAAACGAATGATTGATCAAAGTAAACTCTCCCCTGGACTTTATCTCGTAGCTCTACCTATTGGTAACGCCAACGATATTACCCTGCGCGCACTCGATACCCTTAAACGGGTTGATATCATCGCCTGCGAAGATACCCGTACCACGGACAGGCTTCTCAAGCATCACGCTATCCAGGCCAGTATGACCTGTTATAACGACCATTCCACCGACCGCGACCGCAACCATCTCTTGCATTTGATCAATGATGGCAAAGCCGTGGCGCTGGTTTCCGATGCTGGAACGCCGCTTATTTCTGACCCTGGTTATAAATTAGTTGTGGATGCCTATGAACAACATATTCCGGTTGTATCACTGCCGGGACCATGCGCGTTAATTATGGCATTAACGCTTTCGGGATTGCCTTCCAACCGTTTTTTGTTTGAAGGTTTCTTACCGAGTAAAGAAAAGGCCAGGCGTGATCATTTGGAAGCCATCAAACATTATGAAGGAACACTTATTTTTTACGAATCTCCTAATCGTGTTGGCGAATCGTTAAAAGACATGGCTGACATACTCGGTGGACGTGATGCCGCGTTACTGCGCGAACTCACCAAAACCTATGAAGAAATTCAACGCAGCCCCCTGCCTGAACTGTATGATTTTTATGAAAAGAAGGGCAACCCTAAAGGCGAAGTTGTTATCATCGTTGGCCCTCCCCTTCCCAAAACACATGAAGTCACTGGATTAGTCCAGGTTGACGTAACCGCCATGCTCACGTTGCTGCTTAAAACGCAGAGTTTAAAAGATGCCGTGGCGATGACCGTGCAGTTAACGGGCCTAGGTAAAAATGATGTGTATCAATTAGCGCTGACGCTCAAAGGGGACTAGGGATTTCATGTTATGAATTTATTGCTTGAAATACCCTCCAAACAACACTGGTAAGCTTTATATTTTGATAATTTATACAATTTATCCATTCCATTAATTTGCAAAATAAGATATAAGCATGTTGCCCTGGAGTGGTTCCGGGGTATCCTGCCGATGGCAGGATAAACAGGCTATGGCTACCCATAGCTTTGCTGCTTCCTGGCAGGATTGTGATCCATACTTATGAGGAGAAATCCAATGAGAGTAGATAGAATCCTAAAAAGAACCGCAAGGCTACTGAAACTAGCCTTGCGGTTACTAAGACTGGTCTTAGCGTTTATTGAAACACTAAGATCTCTATAGGACCACAGAGGGTGTCTGGTTTACCCAGGCATCCTCTCCTGTTTGTATCGTAACTTAATTTACTAAAAAAATCAACCACTCCTACTCTATGCCATTTTCCCACAAACATCGAGCCTATCGTTTTGGAATCACCGCGGAATGGCTGGTGATGGTTTTTTATTTTATACAAGGCTATCGCCTCGTCTGCTGGCGCTATCGGTGTTCTTATGGCGAAATTGATTTAGTGTTTAAGCGTGGCACATTATTGATTTTTATCGAAGTAAAGGCACGCAGAAACAGTCACGAAACGGTTGAAAAAACGATTGGCTATAAACAACGGCGACGCATTAAACGCGCCGCCCAGTTTTTTATAGCCACCCATCCTCGCTTTCATCATTTTAGCTACAGGATCGATGCCATTCTCATTTCACGCCATGGCAAATCGAGTTGGATTAAAGAGGCGTGGTAGATTGCTTATAGATTGCCAAAAGTCCGTCCTTATAACTGGGATAAGCCAAGTCCACGCCTAGTTCTTCCTTCATTCGTTTATTTGCTACACGGCGGTTACTCTGATAAAAACTTCTCGCCATTTCCGATAAATCAGCCTCGTCAAAAGCAACCAATGGCGGCGGTGCCATTCCTAATAACGAAGCTGCATAAGCAACGACCTCATGCTGTGGGCATGGTTCGTCGTCAGCCAGATTATAGATACGGCCTGGGTTAGGTTTTTGCATGGAAGCCCATAGGGTCTGGGCGATATCCTCGACATGAATGCGTGAAAAAACCTGCCCTGGTTTATCAATACGCCTGGCCGTTCCATCCAGTAATGCGTCAAAGGCACTGCTACCAGGCCCATATATACCAGAGAGTCTAAATACCTGCGTTGGCAAACCCGAATTCAGCCATGATTGTTCTGCCTGCACACGCGCTTGCGTTCTCGTATTGGGCGGATTAACCGGTGTTTCTTCTGTCACCCACTCCCCCAGATGATCGCCATAAACACCGGTAGTTGATAAGTAACCAACCCATGTTAGATGCGGGAGTTTTTTTAACGCATCAATCATGGCAGGGTACACAATATCCTGGCCATTGACGGGAGGAATGGAAAGCAAAACATGTGTGATGCCTGCAGGGAATACCCATGCTTTGGACTCATTATTGTTATCTTGATTTGGCCAGAGGAACACCTCATCCAATACGTTATGGGCCTGCTTTGCTTTATCACTATTTCTTAGTGTGCCAGCTATTTTCCAGCCACGTGGTCTTAACCTTTGCGCAAGGCTTGAGGCGGTATATCCATAACCAAAACAAAATAAAGACCCAGCTTGTGTAGAAATCATAGGTAAAATACCAAAAAAAAAGATTGAATGCTAATTGAAACGTTCTACACTCTACAGCCATATAGCAACGGCAGCAAGAGTGGTTTCATGACCTTTACCCCTATCCATCCATCAGAAATCGAAAACGCGCATAAACGTATTTCACCCTACCTTATTCGCACCCCCCTTATGGAGTCACAACGGCTTAATAACTGGCTTGGGCACCGCCTGCTGTTTAAGATGGAATCCTTTCAACGCATTGGCGCATTTAAGGCGCGTGGTGCGTTAAATACGTTACTGACGCTCAAAGAACAAGGACATTTGCCAAAGCATGTGGTCGCGTTTAGTTCTGGCAACCATGGCCAGGCGGTTGCCTGGGCTGGGAGCATGCTTGATATCAAAACCACCGTTATCCTGCCAGAATTCACGTCGAAAATTAAACAACAGGCGACCCGAGGCTACGGAGCCGATGTCATCCTAACCAAAACCCGCAAGGAGGCCGAAGCCCTCTGCGCTGAGTTTGCTAAACAGGGTGCTTACTTTATCCATCCTTTCGACAATGATAATGTCATTGCTGGCCAGGGAACGGCCTGCTATGAGGCCTTATTAGACGGGCCTAAGCCTGATGCTATTTTTGTCACCTGCAGTGGCGGCGGTTGGGTTTCAGGAACCCTGCTTGCCTCGCAGCTTCTATGCCCTGATGTCCCCCTGTACGCAGGTGAACCTTTACAAGCCAACGATGCTTCCCGCTCGTATCAAAGCGGCGAAATTTTTCGCTTTCATGATTCGCCGCCTACCATTGCTGATGGCGCACGCACCTTAAGCATCACCGACAGAACCTTCTTTTATCTCAAACAGCTAGCCGGATTTTTTGACATCCCTGAACAAGATATTATCTATTGGACACAGTGGCTTTATCAACTACTGAAAGTTTCTGTTGAACCAACCTCCGCGGTCGCCATGGCCGCTGCCAGCCAATGGCTTAAAACCCAAACCACGCCCAAAACGCTGCTGGTGATGATTTCTGGTGGTAATATTGCCCCAGAGACCCACCGCATTATCTGGGAAAAAAGTTACTTGGAAAACACGCCTGGAGCTTAAACGCTTGGCTCTCTGTCACGTCAGCAATAATCCCTTACCACTGAGATACGTCTTCACATCGATATCGAAAACAGTCGCGTTATACGCTCTCCAACAATGAGAACTCAGCTTATGGTTACCATGATAGGGCGTTTTTGCTGCATCTAACGATATAGGTTAAATAAATGGATATCTATAGATTATTTCAAATATTATTGAAATTTGACTGTAATACGACAATTTAAAAATAAATATGTAATATCTTTTTCCATTGACTAAATAATATTAAAACCTTATAATCACGCACGAAATAAAAATTATAATTTATAAGTAAAAAAAACGAAACGCAGAATAAATTAAAAAGGATAAATCCATGCCTAAGTCAGGAAAAGTAAAAAGAAAATCTTATGAAATCCAAAACGAATTATCGGTTAATGAAGACCAGAATAGTGCCACTAGCGTAAGCAGCGAGCAACGCAAGAAAAAAAGCATCTTTAGTCGTTACGGTTCCAAACCTGTTTATGGGACAGTGCCGCTTCCCGAAGACCGATTGACTCAGGGTGAAGCAATTACTCTGACATTTGGAGCATTGGGTGCTGGAATGGTCGCTACCATGGCTATACCTGTAACGACAGTAGGCGGAATGCTCGGCGGTGCGATAGTTGGTGGAGTAGTGGGCGGCCCAGCGGCATTTGTTACCGCGCCCATAGGGGGAGCCGTTGGAGGCGCAGTAGGTGTAGTCCCTCCGGCTGTTGCAGCGGCTGGTTGTTTCGGATTTACTTATAACACCGCCCGACTGTATGGGAAAATAACCCGAATTTCCAATGAATATGAAAAACAATTTAAAGAACAAGGGGAAGAGGCATTAAGGGGTGCCATCGAAAATGACTTCAAATTAGCCATGTTTCGCAAACATTGCATAGAAGACATAGAAAGACAACTCAAACAAAATCCGGATTTGCAAATTGGAAACTCAGAAAATAAGATCCACCTTGGTAGTCACTTCAGGAAAAAATTAATAACCTCCCTTAAAAGCCTTTATGCAGCCCCTTTATTTACAGGTGTTATTGCTCGATCTCATTATGATCCAGAAACAAAAGAGTATAATCCAGTCGCATATGCTAACAAGATTGTTGAAGCTATTAAAAAAAGTGTTCTTTCAGAAAAACATGAAAATTGGGTCACTACGAAAAAGAGATTATTTCGTGGAACTACTGATGAAGCACATGTTCCCACAGAAGAATCAATTCAGTTTATACAAGAAATAAACCAACATCTCTTCAATAACGAAACACCGACAGTTACCTGGAAAGATTATGATAAAATAGCCGGTATGCTAAAGGAAATAGAAACCACCAAAGAAACACGAAAAGTGTTTAAAGAGGCGGTTGTCTCACCTGATTCCTGGGTCATCTCGTTGGCTGAATTGATGCAAGAATCACCGGACCAAGATTATGATTTACAGAATTTAATACACAACACCCATAAAGCCGTCACCTTTGACGTAAAACAATTTCGCCATGACACTATTAAACAGCTCAAAATTGAGCTAGCGAAAAACCCAGCTTTTGGTTCCCGTAACAGGAATAAAATAGCAGGCTTCCTGAAAACACTTCAAGCCATTCCTTTATTCACAGAAGCGGTTGCAGACCATTTTAAATACAATCCATCTGCGTTCGCCTGGATAATGGCTGAATCAATTACGGACATTGTAGACAAACAAGGTTTGATTACCCACGAGAAGGCCACTATTCCTAGAAATGCTGCATTAACATTTATTGATGCGTTGTGCCGAACGTTAAAAGTCGCTGACGCTGAAATACCTTTGATTGATAATACCGCTCGTATGGATCTCATAAGCAGAATGCGTGCTAACAGTGGCGATAATTCTGCTTACCTTGATATTAATCTTAATGAGGCAAAAGATATTTTTTTCCTTGGCAATAAACCTACTTCGTTATTACCCCAGCACAACAAGGAGTATTTCTTTAATGCCTCATCAGATTCTGGTAGAAACGCAAATGGCAGAAACAATTCCAATGTACAACAAGAATTGATCTCTTATGATTCTAAGGAATTTAAAATTCCGAAAGGGAAAAAAGCGGAGACAAAGGAAAGGAAAAAACTTGAATTTACTGAATCTTCTTCAAGTCGAGACAGCCGTTCAAGTACGGATAGCAACGAAGGGATTTTTGCTTCAAAAAATCAAAAGAGCAATTATAAACACAGAGAAGCTTTTGAATCAAAACAAGAAACTTCAGAAAGTAGAAGCAGTTCTGTCTCCTTTTAAGTTGCGATAACAAATAGAGCACTCATCATAAAGAGTTATTTTAAAGCCCCATTACACCTAGTGTATGGGGCTTTTTATAATATTTTATTTTAGATTTTTTTAACCCCCCTGTCATGTACTGGTGTGCCATAAAAATAGGCAATGACACAGGTCTTGCAATAGTTATTGTCCCACCAGCACAATTACGAGTCAAATTCTTAACTTAATCTTTAAAGCCCCCCCCCCGGTCTATCCATCTATACAAGAAACCAGCCGTGATGATTTCTATTGGCAATATGTCCTCAGAGATCCACCGCATTACGTGGGAAAGCGTTACTTGAAAACGCACCCGGAGCATAAACGCTTGGCACATGATCAAATCACCTTCCTCCGCACTGGTGTCCAATACGAATTTAACATAAATACATCCCTTAGTGGACACTAATGGTCGCAAAGAGCACGAGTGACAAGGTTTTTAGATAATTTTGCATGAACATGACTTGGTAGAGAAATATTTACTCAATACTCTTATTTAATATCACAATTTCCTCAACATCAACCCACCGGCTTTATTGTCACAAAACAACAACAAATAGCAAATTAATATTTTTTTTATACTTTATATTATAATATTATATTTAATAGAAAATACATATAGTCTATAATATAACAATAAAACAGTAGAACAAATAAAAATCAGGGCAAGCTTCACTATGGGCAAAAACATTTTCAACAAAAAAATTGTGCAAGAGAAAGAAATACAGTCAGAAATACAGTCTGTTATACCAAATGCCCCTCCTAAGCCTAAAGAAACCCTTAAATCTACCGAAAGAACAAGTATATATTCGTTAATCGTCAAAGAAGATCAATTATCGGCAGGGAAATTAAAGGATGGCGCCCATATCAGGGTTAAGCAAACAGGACAAAACTTACAGGCTGAAAAGGAATTTCTGGATAGCTACAAAGAACGCAATAAAGAAACAGCCAAAGATCCCAATAAGACCCTGGCGATCGGATTATTATTTAATGCCGTCTCTTATTCCCAACATAAAAAGATGGCACACGAAATTAAGAATGGAAGACTCAAGCACCGATTCGTTCCTAGCGGCACGGGTAGTAATCAACATGAAGTGATTGTTAATAAGTTCCCGGTTCTTAAATTTTCTGGCAATACTGATAAGGATGGTTTTGATGCATTCTGTACAACGCTTACTGATAAATTAGCCCAAAAAGGCGTCAGCCCAGACAAAGTAGTAAGAGCTATTCAACGCGAAGGTGGCATTACATTAAATGTAACAAGAATAGAAAACACAAGAGAAATAGACACTAAAGTACCATGGTCCTATAGCTTTGATTACGATAAAATATTGTCAGCCGTCGATAAAGTTGAAAATAAAGCGGTTAATAAACCCAAAAATAAAGAAGAAAATAATAAAAGCGTTATTCAACAATTCAAAATAAAAACAGAAGCATCTCATGAAAATAAAATTTTAAACGAAGCATTTCAACGATATGTGAATACATTTGACCAAGCGATGCCATGTTATACAATTCACTTAAAAGAATCTGCTTTCCACAAATATGAAACTGGGCAACCACTGACGGTTGATGATATTGAACTCAAGAAAGTGCCCTACACGAGCAAGGATCGTGAGTCCTTCTTTGGAAATGCCTTAAAGGGCATTGCTCCTTCGAAACAAATTGAGTTTAAAGATAAGATTGATACGATGGAGCAGGAACTAGCTATCCTACGGGCAAACGACATATTATTAAAAACGTCTAACATATATAAAAACGAGCCAGTCATGCTGCGCCAGTCCAATCTTGAACTTGTTTTATCAGCAAAAACTGAAGACCAACAATTGAAAGCCTACAGACCTAATGGCTTAAAGAACCATGGATTTACATATAAAAACCTTGAAAATCGCTCACTCCTAACAAGGGAAGAAGCAATAAAAAATAAGCCAAAAATCAGTGACCAACCCAATTACTATAAAGGTTCATCCGTTTTAAATGAACATGGTAGCTCGCGTAAGATTAAGCTTAACAAAAATGAAATGTTTCCTTCGAATTATCAGAACGAATCAACCATTCCCAAAAATCAATCTGCTGTTCTTGATGCCGTAGACCCCAACAACAAAAACAAATTAAAGGATTTCAGTTTTGATCGTCTAAAAACTGGAGTATCAATGGTCGGCGGAGTTTTCGTAAAACGTAATAATGTCAAAAATTCGCCAACACTACTACTTAAAGATCCCAGCGCATCTGGAGTATTAGAGAACAAGCTTGCTGAGCCGATCATAGAAAAAATTGCTTCTAATTTGGCAAGGCTCCCCATTTTCATGGGCAATCACTTAGCACCTAAAACTGAATTGGTATCTCATACATATAACTCTCAGAAATGTGTCTTCTTAGCTTCGGAATTTATTCCTGGATTTACCGACATTGGCCGTATGCGTGAGAACGAGGGTAAAACAGAACCTAATGATGCCAACGATAAAACAGCGCGAGGCCAATTTCATAGAGAATGTTTCAAGGAAGAGTATACTAAATACCCGAGCCTTTATAAAGCAGCAGCAGCATCCATTGCCCTTGGGAATCACGACTTTAACGCCGGTAATCTTGGTATAGTAAATCCCAATCAAGCTGCTTTAATCGATCTAGGAGAAGCACTCCAATACAGCCAATACCCAAAATCAATTAATGTACTACAACGAGGCTGTGAAGAAAGCTTCTATGACCCTAAAATGTTTATCAACTCACAATTTGCCGATCAGCTTGAACAGCAAGCCAAGGCAATAGAGGCAAATAAACGTAATATAGAAAAAACCATTCAAAAATCAGTTTCAAATGTCAAAAAAGCTTATAGAGGCCAGGATGAAAAATTTATATGCGAAAAATTAAGTGAAAGTCTTGGGCAAGAAGTGAAATCATTTAACGATATTACCAACGTTGTCAGCCAAAGCCTACAAGCTCGCACAGAATCTATGAAAGAGCTTGCCACCACGGTCAGGATTTTAGATGCAATTGAGCGAGATGATGCAAAAACATTAAAAGAACTGTTAGATAAAAATCCATCCTTAAAGCAACAAGGTACGACATTAACTTATTTAGCCCTGGATGAAAAAGGTGTAAAAACCCAAGAATTTGACCTTAAGAAGTTAATTAGAGACCACAGAAAGTCTGATGAGCCTAAATGTAAGCATAAGCGTACATTTCAAGAAATTGAACGAGGATTTAACAGCTCTAGCAAAGTAAAAAGCATATAACATTTTAATTATTATTAAGTTTTATTATAGACTTGCTTCCTACAAAACATAATCCTTTTTATCCCCTTGACCTCTGTCAAAAAGCCCCCATATCTTTAGTAGATAATATGGAATAATAATCTCCATGTGTGAGGGTCTATGAATCTAAACAAATTTACCGACAAATCCCAACAAGTCATCGTTAATGCACAAAATCTTGCCTTGGCTGAGGGCCATCAGCGTTTTACACCAGAGCATTTGATGCACACCCTGCTTGAGCAGGACAAAGAAAACGAAAGCATTGTATCGCGTCTGATTTCCCATTGCGGTGCCGATGAAGCCGTCATTGCTGCGCATATTCAGCAGGCATTAGATAAGCTCCCTAAAGTAAGCGGCAGCGGTGCTGGTAATTTATCGATGGCACCTGAAACAGCGAAAGCATTGCGCGAAGCAGAACAGATCGCCACCAAACAAGGCGATGCATATGTGGCCATTGAACGCTTGCTCCAGGGGCTTGCGTTTAAAAACGATGCTCCCACCTCTGAAATACTAAATCGCGAGGGCGTTACCGTTGCAACCCTAGAAGCGGCCATCTCCTCGTTGCGTCACGGTAAAAAAGTCGATTCGCGCAATGCAGAAGATAAATACGAAGCACTCGCCAAATATGCCGTCAATTTCACCGAAGCTGCCCGCAAAGGAAAGCTCGATCCGGTGATTGGCCGTGATGAAGAAATCCGCCGTACCATGCAAGTGCTTTCACGCCGCACCAAAAATAATCCGGTACTCATCGGTGAACCAGGTGTGGGTAAAACAGCCATTATCGAAGGATTGGCACAGCGTATTGTTGCCGGTGATGTTCCCGAATCGCTTAAGAACCGTAAATTAATGGCACTTGATTTAGGCGCCTTGATTGCCGGAGCTAAATTCCGCGGCGAATTTGAAGAACGGTTGAAAGCCGTATTGTCCGAAATCAAAGAATCCGAAGGGGATGTGATTTTATTCATCGATGAATTACACACACTGGTTGGCGCCGGTGCTGCCGAAGGTTCTATGGATGCTTCTAATCTTCTAAAACCAGCCCTGGCACGTGGGGAACTGCATTGCGTAGGTGCAACCACCTTAGCTGAATACCGTAAATACATCGAAAAAGATGCCGCCCTCGCCCGCCGGTTTCAATCGGTATTTGTATCAGAACCCAATGTCGAAGACACCATTTCTATTTTGCGCGGCCTGAAAGAAAAATACGAACTCCATCACGGAATCCGCATTGCCGATTCAGCCATCGTTGCCGCAGCCACCCTCTCCCATCGTTATATCACCGACCGTTTTCTGCCTGATAAAGCGATCGACCTTGTCGATGAAGCAGCCAGCCGAATCCGCATGGAAGTAGACAGCAAACCAGAAGAAATGGATGAAATTGACCGCCGCGTTATTCAGTTAAAAATTGAAGCCGAAGCCCTTAAAAAAGAAAAGGACGACGCCTCTAAAAAACGCCTGGTGGAATTAAGCACCGAACTAGCCGAGCTTGAATCGAAATCTGCCGATTTCAACAGTGCCTGGCAGGCCGAAAAAATGCGCCTCCAGCAAATCCAGAAAGTCAAAGAAGAACTGGAACAAGCACGCTACCAGCTAGAAGTTGCCCAACGCGACAGCAACCTCGCTAAAGCTGGCGAATTAATGTATGGCAAAATTCCAGATTTAGAAAAAAAACTCGCCAAAGAAGAAAGTGAACACAGCAAAAACAAAATGCTTCATGAAGAAGTCACCGAAAATGACATAGCGGCTATTGTATCGCGATGGACCGGTATCCCGGTTGATAAAATGATGCAGGGTGAACGTGACAAGCTGTTGCAAATGGAATCATTGTTGCGCCAGCATGTGGTGGGTCAAGAAGATGCCCTTAAAGCCGTAGCTAATGCTGTTCGCCGTTCACGCGCTGGACTTCAGGATATGAACCGGCCACTAGGATCCTTTTTGTTCTTAGGCCCAACCGGAGTTGGTAAAACCGAATTATGTAAAGCCTTGGCTATTTTCTTATTTGATGATCCTACCGCCATGCAGCGTATCGATATGTCAGAATATATGGAAAAACATGCCGTATCCCGCCTGATTGGTGCACCTCCAGGATATGTTGGCTATGATCAAGGCGGTATGCTTACCGAAGCGGTGCGCAGACGCCCTTACCAGGTCATCTTGTTTGATGAAGTCGAAAAAGCACATCCCGATGTTTTTAACGTGTTGCTCCAGGTGCTCGATGAAGGCCGCTTGACGGATGGACAGGGCCGCACGGTTGATTTCAAAAATACGATCATTATTCTCACTTCCAATCTGGGAGCACATATTCTTGCAGAGCTTGCCGAAAATAAACCGGCATCCGATGTGCGCGAAGAAGTCATGGAGATCGTACGCACAGCCTTCCGCCCTGAATTTTTGAACCGTCTGGATGAAATTATCCTCTTTAATAAATTATCACGCGATAATATGCACTCCATCGTTGCCATTCAAACCAAACGCTTAAGCCACCTGCTTAAGGAAAGAGATATCACCTTAAACTTACAGGAATCTGCTCTGGATTGGCTGGGGAATAAAGGCTTCGACCCCGTTTATGGCGCACGGCCTCTCAAACGGGTAATCCAAAATGAACTCCAAAACCCATTGGCCAGCCTGGTGCTTGAAGGTAAGATTATAGCAGGCCAAACAGTCGATGTGGTGTCTGAAGGAGGCGGGTTGGATATTAAAGTAAAACGTTAAGCTGTTCACTTAATCATCGCTGAAGAAAGAGGTAGGTTGTCGATCATCGCCTACAACTCAATGCCCTGCTCCAACAATATACCATGTATAAACGGGATAGAAAATAATCCCTCACTAATCAAAAAATTAAATTAGATTAATACCTTGGTTTAAGCTATACTGCGCGTATTAAACATATAATTATGTATTTTATATTCATCCCATCGTCCGTAATTGTGCATTAAATTTGATTTGTAACCATAGAAATATGAAAAAAATAATATACTGGTCGTTTTTGTTTATTGTATCGCTTGGATTGGCTACAGGGTGTAAGCCTCGATACCCTAATTTAAGTCGCCCTGAAGAAACAGCTCCCCCGTTTTACAAACTCGGTTGGGAAGAAGGTTGTGAAACAGGTTTAGCCGCCTATGGCACTTCGATCTATAAAACGTTTTATCACTTTAAACAAAGCCCCCAACTCACTACCAATAACGTTTATTATCAGGCGTGGAACGATGCGTTTGCCTATTGTCGCCATTTTGCTTTACGATGGGCTAACCAGGGCTCCATTGATGAAGTCGATAATATTTATCAAGATCGACCTTTCCTTGATAATCCAGGTAATTTTTATGGGTGGTGAGTTACTCTAGGGATTGATGTGTCTTTTTTTTAGTCGCAGCTGGAACACGGATGTCCAATCAACCTCCGCCTATATGCTGTCTGTGTTTTTTTACCCAAACTCCGTCATCTTCAACCTTCTAAAGCAGTATGAGCCGTAGGCGAGTACTGCTTTAGAAGGTTGAAGATCCAGCACAACACCGATTGCGCAACCAGCGCAATTCTATGATTTGCTGCGTGTGAACCAGATACAGATGCCCGTAGTCATAAGGATGGAAGTATTAAGAAGAAGGTCTGAAGATGACGGAGTGTGATTGCCCCCCCAAACTCCGTCATCTTCAACCTTCTAAAGTAGTATGAGCCGTAGGCGAGTACTGCTTTAGAAGGTTGAAGATCCAGCACAACACCGATTGCGCGACCAGCGCAATTCTATGATTTGCTGCGTGTGAACCAGATACAGATGCCTGTAGTCATAAGGATGGAAGTATTAAGAAGAAGGTCTGAAGATGACGGAGTGTGATTGCGCGACCAGCGCAATTCCATGATTTGCTGCGTGCTAACCAGATACAGATGCCTGTAATAATAAAGCCTGCATTCATTTATTTGTAATTCTTATTGGACACTATTGCCTAGCGTGAGAATTATTTTTTATATTCTTCTTCATTTCATTCAGGAAATTTAGCCAATGCCCTCTATCCATATTATCGGAATCTGAAGAATTATAAGCCAGTTCATCATCAGAACTCGATGAAACCGCCTGTGTAGTTTGGCTGTTATCGGATAAAGCTTCATCATCCCAGGGAGACAATGAACCGCTACCCCATAGTGCTTTCATGTTTCCATGTAAATAATAGTTATACGAAGCCTCAATACAGCGGGTCATCATTTCTACTTCTTTTACCGGAATCCGTGAATTATAGATATAATCAGTGTATAATTTTACCGCATGCTTTATTTCTTTTAATTCTATAACATGATGATCATCAAATCCTACCAATTTATCAAACTCAGCGACCATCGAGGCCTCGGAAAAGCCCTCGTCTTTAGACTCCAATAAATAATGATAAAAACCCGTATTAAATGCACGCAACGATATGTCATAATACTTTAATTCTAGATTGTTATACGCTCGAGATACGGTTTCTTCGATAGCGCCTAATCTTCCTAAGGCACGTCCTTGGGCTTCTTTAAAGGCGTTCCCATAGGTATTCTCTAAATCCTGACGAATATGTTCTAGCGGGGATTCCATAGTATTTTCCGTTTAATTAACATTTTAATGGATTATTCTATACAGACGTCTCCCTCTTGCAAAGGTTTTTTGTTGGCTAACTGTGCATATCTCCACAAAACTTCATATAGACGTCACAAACATCCGCCCTTCTGGAGAATGAACTAGCTTTTTCCCTTATTTTATAGTATAATAAATGTATTTAGTAGAGGGTAATACTTGTGAAAACCGTTGTCTCCATGATGATTATGCTGGTGAGTCTTTTAGGGTGTACTCCCTCAAAGATGTTCAACGTCAAGAGCTCTATGTCCGCCGATAATAGCCTTATGGCACCTGCCAGGCTTTTCCTGCGGGGACTCCCACAAGGAGATGATAGTTACAGCCAGGGACTTCGCGATGGGTGTGAGACCTTCTTAGGTATTGTGGGTTCTGGAACGCTTCGCCTATTGCCTTCAAAAATCGATGGATTCCGTTTAACCGAAGATCCTGCTTATGCCCGTGGCTATGTCGATGGGCAAACCTATTGTACGCACTATCTTGATTGGGATATTCAGTAATAAAGGAATAAGGAGTTATGACCGTGTTAGCTACGCTGAAACATCACATGATACGCACGACAGCCAGCTGTGCTGTGGTACTTTTCAGCTTGGCTGGATGTGCAGGATTCCACCTTGATCCCGCTTTAGGACATGCCTGGACCCTTAACATGACCCCACCGCCTGGTGAACCTGACTACCAACAAGGATGGGTCGATGGCTGTACCAGTGGTATTTCAGGATTCGGTAACCAATTCTATAAAAACTTTTATGACTGGAAACAAGACCCAAGCAAAGTGAACAATCCAGTTTATTATCAGGTCTGGAAAGATGCCTATGCGTATTGCAGGACCTATTCGATGATGCAGACAAACAACGCGTTGGGTAATGGTGACCATCCATGGTAAGAAGGCAGATTATGTTCAAACAAATAATAATGATTATCACTACGCTTACCTTACTCACCGGCTGTGATGCACGGGTTCGCGCCGGGGCGCCTTGGATGCAATCCATGTTAACCGAAGGCCCCCCAGGACCAGCCCTTTTCCGTCAAGGATGGCAAGATGGTTGTGAAACAGGTATTTCAGCTACCGCGAATAATTTTCAGAAAATGTTCTACGACTTTAAGCAAGACAGTAAACTAGCACGTGATCAAAAATATTACCTGGGATGGAAGCTGGCATTTGATTATTGCCAACGTTATACCTTCACTTATCTGTACACAGCGTTCATCAACAGGAAATGAGGATATTATGCGAAAGCTTTTACACATAATATTATTGCTGGCAGCGACCCTCAGCCTGGTTACGGCCTGTAAACCTCAGTTTCCTAATATAGGGCATCCTCAAGCCGGTAGCCCTCCTTTTTATGAGCGTGGTTGGAATGAGGGATGTGAAACGGGATTGGCTGCGTATGGTACCTCTTTCTATAAAAGCTTTTATCACTTTAAACAAAGTCCAGAGTTAACCGCCAACACAGTCTACTATCAGGCATGGAATGATGCGTTTGCGTATTGTCGTCATTTTGCACTCAGATGGTCTAACCAGGGATCTCTCGATGAAGTCGATAATATATTTAAAGATCAGCCTTTTCCTGATGATCCTAGTAATTTTTATAAATGGTAAGGATAATTTATGCGTTGCTTTAATCACCTGATACGCGCCTTTATCATAGCATTAGGATGTATAGCTTTATCTGCCTGTATCGCCGATGTGAGACCTATGGCCAGGATTTTTACACACATGCCCGAAAATGCTCCTATTGAATATCAGTTAGGTTGGAAGCAAGGATGCGAGTCGGGTATATCAGCCATGGGTAATGACTTCTTTAAAACGTTTTATCATTACACACAAAGCGCCGAATTAGTGCATAACGAGGTTTATTATAAAGCCTGGAAAGATTCCTTTACTTACTGCCGTAACTACACCTACGGTATGACCCGTGAATTCAGCGTACGTTACCGCTTACCGCATGACGATATTCAGATTATACCTAATGCCGACCAAACCGCCCCTTGGGGATCACCGATTTTAAGCGGGAATATTCAAGGGCTCAATGGGATTTACCCTACCGCTCCAGACGATGCTGTATTCGGCAATTTAAGGGATCCTTTCTTCAAGGCACTTGGACCATAAGCGAGGCGCGCTTACGCTCCCAAGAAATACACTCATTTTCTTATTAAAACACACTCCGCGTCCATATAGGACGCCATATGCAGCATCGTTTTGAAGTGTTTGTCAGTTAACAAACATCGTACGTTGTCTCCCTTCATTTCACAACAGGCCCGGCGTTTATTTCTACTGAGGCAACCTTTAGTTAAGTGTGTTTAATTCTTAAGTGTATTTAACTTTATCATCAATGAATATTTTAAGAATTGAATATTATCTCTAATGGGTATAGCATGTCATAAATAAAATTCACAGGAGAGTATAAAATGTCAAAGAACAGTTATTCATTGTTTAATCCAAGTTGGGAAAATCCTGAAAATCAACAGTATATTACTGAGTCAACCTATAAAAATCCTTTTTCCACCGAGAGTGCCAAAAAAGCTAACAAAGTAGTTCGTTCCCTAAAAGGCTCATTCAAAAGTAAAGTTAATCACGGAAAGATTTTTGATGATAATCATTGGATCGACCGAACGCCAAATGGCTCTATTCAATTAGTTATCTGTCAAAAACATGCCGAGTTGGTACAGCAGGATATTCAGGTTCGTTTTGACCAGGGAAGCGTTACACTTATCTTTAACGATGTAAAAAAAGCGGCCCGATTTTACCGAACACTGGAAATGCAAGAAGCTGCGTCCTTTATTATCCCACTGGTGGAATATGACGAAACCAGCCGTCAATATAGTTTTCAACTGATTATTAATCCGGCTTCTACTGAACATTTTTTAAAAAATTATTTAGGTTTTGATACGCGCTTTGTTAACTTACTAAGAGATGTTTCGTATTGCCAACGCATGTATGCAAAAGGTAGAAAACTTGAAATAAAAGTCTCTAGTAAAAAAAATCCAAGCCATACTAAAATCTCACAAACAGCCGCTGACATTGCTAATCATCCCGCATTTAAAACGCAGTCAACTCAGGCACACAAACAACATTTGCATATGGCCACCGCTTTTACACAATTTGGATGCTTTAACGGTGTTGAAGAAATAGGTGTTTTAAGTAAATTCTCTCACGATATCAGCGATACATTTATCCATCCTAAATTGCTAACTGTCTTTGAATTTAAAGCAAATGGCAGCAAAGGTATAATAGAAAAATTAGGTGATTTACCCCTCTCTCATGCACTGATTATATTGGAAAATTTTCTTTTAAAACAAAGTGTAAAAAATGATACAGTATTAGAATTAATCAACAATATTCAACAATATTTAATTTCAACCGATCCTAAGCAGATGCTTTCGGATAAAAATAATGAATTATGCACATTTTCAGCCACGCCACGTACTACATTAAAAAAATCTTACTCGCAAGAGGAAGGAGAACTGGGTAAACACTTGAAGGAACTAAAAACATTGTTTGAAAAACATATTATTAGCGACATGGCAGATATTCTACAGTGTCAACATACGCATGATATTATAAGTGCATATAATAATTTGTGTACCATTAATATTGATGATGCGGTCGAAATATTAAGGCTGACACAAAGCAATGACATGGAGCCAAGAAAAAATGCAGTATCTGATCTTGAGTACTCTTTCCAAAAGAAGGTTACCGCTAATATCAAAGAGGTTACTACTATCAATTTGCGCCAGTTATTTTCCCAATATCTAGGATTGCCGACAATTGCTCATATGCAGCATCCTGCAGTAGGAAAACTACGAAATGAAAACAATCCCCAAGATAGTTTCGATAAATGTCTAGAGATACTTTTCTTTGAACCGCTTTTATCAACCCGCGATTTTCCAAGCTTATTTAAATTAGTCAGTGAATACAAGGAAGCCTATCCTAAAATACAGGAAGGCTGGACAAAGCGGAATATCAATATTTTCCCTCCTGATGACGATGGCAGGACGTACAAACTTACGTATGAAAAATTGTCTAATATGCCTTTAAAGCTTATTCTGATTCCCGAAGCGTCTAAAAACGAATATAATGCTCTACTTGAAACATTTAAAAACATTGAGATTTCGGACCCCTTCATAGCTTCATCACGCAATCAAACGATTATTGTTAACCAAAATAATGAAATTATTTCTGGTTTAAATCGTTTTGCACTTCTCGTTCACAATAAACAAGAAGAGGCCAAAACTGTATTACAACAGCATCAAAGTCACATTGAAATAATTGAAGCCAGAGAAAATAGGAAGCATTTTTATGATGCTAAAAATGTTATTTTGCGGCCCACGCAAGGAGAACGGTTACGTTATTTAAAAAACCTCACAAAAGTATATAAGTTAGAATCAGGTGATGATATGAGAATTATCATTCCTGTTGATTTTGTTGAAAAAGTCTGTCCTGGTACGATCGATACATATTTAAAAAAGACGGTAGATAAATATTTAGTGAATCTTAAAGACCCATCTAAAATTGCGAAGGATATACCTGTTAATGACAAGAAAGTTGTATTGCAGAGAGACACTTGTAAAGACGAGCTTATTTATTCGTTTACGCACGCAATTTTTCCTCATATTGAGTTCGGAAGTTTAGGAAAATTATCACTTAAGGTGCAAACGCAAATTATGAAGGATTATGAATTTGCATTGCTAAGGGAGCGTGCCGCAGAACTGAATGCACGAGAGAATAGACCGCATCAAAAACAATTAGCCTTTAACGATACTGTTGATTTTCAAATTCAATGTTTATCACAGGAGGTTGAGTATCAAAACCAGCCTATGGTTGTCACATTGAATGAAACATTAGATCTAGGCAAAGAAGTCAATGATCAATGGGTTACGTCGGTTAATAGGGATTTTTCTCTTAAAAAGTATGAACAGGCTATTGAACAATTATCTAATAAGACCAACAATATTGTTGTTCCTTATCAGTTTATTATAAGACTAAAGAATAAAGGTGAGGGTGCTGAAAAAGCCCGATCAGAACTTATCAATTTCTTTAGAGAGACATTCGGGCAAGAAGGAAGAAATATAACGATTACGATTCCTCAGATTGGCAATAATATGCCTGAAAAAACAAAGTTCCGTGGTATGTCGTATGTATGTTTGACCCTTGGTAATTTTGAGTCAGTTTGTGAAAAAATGAAAAAAGACCCTAAGGAAATGCTTCAAGAAGCTCAAAAACATGTATGCGAGCAACATCAAAAAGAACGCTGGGAAAGTAGGGGGAACCGCTCCGTATAATAGATGATTAAACTTATGAATCTTAAACAAGCCATGTAACTTACATGGCTTGTTTGCATGCCCGTCACGCCTAACAACCAGTTACTACCCTATCTTGCGCACTAAAACGTTTTCATTTTCGTTTTGCCTCCATTATTTGCAGCCAGCAACGAGGATACTAAAGTCTATAGAAGCAGGGAATATTGTTGGCATATTTAACCCAAACATCAACAAACATACCAGAACATTAAACCCTATGCGGCCTGGTTCATTAGCTTGTGATGGATTGAGCCTTAGCCATATAATGTATGTGCTCGTTCCAAAAACGCGGCAATCAACTTTTCCTGGGCACGTGTAAATACCCCACCAAGCATTGCTTCCAATAATCCTGAATTGAAGGTAAATTCAACTCTAAAGTCAATCAGACTTCCCGCAGGATCAGGAGCAATGAACCAGGTTGACGTAAGTTGTTTAAAAGGACCATTAATAGAAATAGCCTTTACCTCACCTGGTGTGGTGACAGTCGGTGGTATAAAAAACACCTCCGACGTATACATCGATGAAAATCCTTTAAACGCAATCGTCAAATCTGCTACAGCCATGTTGCCTTCCCGTTTTATAATCCGCGATTGTTTGCACCAGGGGAGAAAATCCTGGTAACTGCCAATATCAGCAACTAACTCAAAGACCTGTATCGGCGAGTAAGGCAATGTTTTTTGATCGTGAAAAACGGGCATAGGCAAGGTATCAATAATTAATCAATTTCTTGAATATGAACTTCTATCACCGGCGATTTTCCAATTTCTTCCTGAATCATCCGATTGATAACTCCTTTCGTTATATTTTCAATGAAAGGTTTATCCAGATTTTTCTTGCCGCGATATTGATTCGTCACGGCTACGCTGACTTCTTCAGCAATATCCAATATTAAATCTTTATCTTCACGCTTATCCAGTAAGCCTGGAGCGGTTAGGACTACATCGCCTAGTAATTCACCACGCGAGGTGATCGACAGGAATGCAATGATTATGCCTTCCCGTTTCATTTTACGGCGCATCCGCATAACAGCACTATCACCTGGTAGGAAGGTATGACCATCTAGCGCCAATTGACGGGCTTGAACCTGGCCAATAATTTCGGTTTTTTCATGGCTTAAACGGACAACACAACCATCTTCAACCTGGACAGCATGGGGCACTCCCCATTCAAGTGCCATTTTGGCATGTTCGTGGATATGCACCACTTCACCATGTACCGGAATAGCGACATGCGGACGAACAAGTTCATACATGTGTTGTAATTCATTACGCGATGGGTGACCCGATACGTGCACAAAATGATCACGTTCGGTCATGACTTCAATCCCTAAACGAGCAAGCTGGTTCATTAACCATGAAATACGCTTATCATTTCCTGGAATAATTTTGGAAGAGAAGATAACCGAATCGCCTTTTTTGATTTTAATATTACGATGGCTATTACCAACAATACGATTTAGAGCCGCCCGTGGTTCTCCCTGACACCCCGTGCATAAAATCAGCAGATCTTCACGTTTATGCTTCGAAAATTCGCTTTCATCCAAATACTCAGGCACATCACGCAAATAACCTGTTTCCTTAGCGCATTTAACAATACGATGGATCGAACGGCCAGCGACCATGAGTCGACGGCCTGCTTTTTGTGCCGCTTTGGCAATGGTTTCAATCCTGGCTACGTTAGAGGCAAACGTTGCTACGATTACCAATCCTTTAGCACCATTAACCAAGTTGGAAATACTTTCTTCCAAATCACCTTCTGAACCAGACGCTTCTTTTTTGAAGACGTTCGTAGAATCGCCTACCAGGGCGAGTACCCCTTCATCAGCAAAACGTTTAAGTTTATCAAAATCCGAACTGGGCCCAACAACCGGCCTAGGGTCAAACTTCCAGTCTCCTGTATGGAGGATATTGCCTTGGGCGGTACGAATAAAAATAGCATTCATTTCTGGCACAGAGTGCGTAAGCTGTACATATTCTAAATTAAAGGAAGCCACGGAAAAGGCTGATCCAGGCTGGACCAGATTGATTTTCACTTCTTTGCCAAAATCAACTTCTTTCAGTTTTTCTCTGAGCAATGCCGCTGTAAATGGAGTCGCATAAATAGGACATCTAATTTTATCCCACACATATTGTACAGCACCGATATGATCTTCGTGGGCATGGGTAAAGACAGCTCCTACGATATCTTTTTGGATTCCTTCCAAAAAAGTGATATCGGGAACAAGCATATCCACCCCAGGAAAATATTCATCTGCAAAGCCAGCTCCGATATCAACGATTAACCACTTCCCTTGATGATGATATAAATTTAGGTTCATTCCAATTTCGCCAGATCCGCCAAGCGGTACAAATAATAGCTGGTCTTTCAGTTTATTAAAATTAAGGGTCATGTTATTTCTGTATCTCCGATGTCAAAGGGGGCTATTATACTGCACAATCATCTAAAAGTCTATTCAAGCCAATTCACGGTTATACTCTAATAAACATGCAAGGTCATCGAAATGGTAAATACCTAGTTTTTTACAACTATCCAAGAGGTAATCAGCCGTTGATAAATGGTCAAACAAACGAGACATCCGATAAACCACAACGATCACCTCTTCAGCATCGATGAAGCCCCCTTGTTTGTAAGTCAATAATTGCAATATTCCCTTTAAGACAAAATAACGGATGGTGATCAATCTGGCTCGATCTCCTGCTGATGATGCAATCCCAGCAAAAGGAAAATTATCCGTCACGACCGTTGCTTGCAGCCATCTGGAGAGTACCCTCTCCCCTTGCTCTCCAGCTTCCTGGCTCCATACAGCCTCCACCTCATCATCCAGATTATTGCCTGGATAACGATAAACGATATCTTCTAAAATACAGAATAACTGCTTTACTTTTGGTGATGTTTTGGCATGAACCAAAAAATGAAGTAGCGCTATTATCTTTTCATATTTAAATGATTTTCGATTTTTTTGAATACCATATAATTGCAAACGTTGGTCGACTGAACTAATATAAAAAGGCAATGCCACTGGCCACATCGATACAGCCAAATTATCCAATGATAATCCAATTGATAACAAACGAAGTGCTGAAAAATCAGCGTTTACACTCGTATCTTCAACCATGGTTAAGCATAAATCATGAATAGAAAACACATTGTTACGATTCAAAGGGTCGGGTACAATGTCCTTCACATTCTCCGGCAAACGGGTAATCTGACCTTCTAAGCGCTGAAAAGGCTGTTCAGTATAAAGTGCCAGCCGTGCTACCTCTGGACACGAAAGAGCCCCCATCATCAGCGGCTTACCACCTACGGTGCGAACAATGCGCGGATAAAAATAACAGGCATCTCCCAGAAATGTTTCACCATAGCTGGCATGCACTCGGCATAAACCCTGATCATACTGGCTGCAATTTCCTGCCGTATCACACGCGATTACTTTTAAGCCATTCTCATGTTCTTTAACCATATCAAGCAACTCAGGAGCTGCTTGTTGATAAAGGTCAACTATCCGATCGCCAATCTGCATACCCCACGTGCCACTACAGCATGTATCAGGGCAACGATCTGTTAAGCATTGAAATTCTTGGATATAGCGATGTTGTGTAATTGGTAACGTTGAATCCCCCATAGTCCCCCCAATAATCCCTTGTTATCATCTTAACCGTTCTAGGGATTATTTTTCAAGCACTATTGTTTCCTCATCCACGAGTCAGGCAAACAAGGAACATTGGGATTCTAATTCACTTTTAGTAAATCAACCCGATCGCTCTCTTTATTGCTAGGATCTTCACCAACGACCTGGACACTTACTTTCGCACCATCCACTCCATTTTGGGTAAGGATGTTTCTAACAGCAATCGCACGTTGCAAGGAAATCCGACGAGCATACGCCTCAGACTGCCCAGCGACACTGGCATAACTCATCAACTTCACACGCTGCCCTGTTCTAGAAAGTGATTGGGCTGTCGTTTTAAGTTGGCTTTCTGCTTCCGTGCTTAACACAGTCGAAGATTTACCGAAAGCAATCGACATCGAGGGTTTAGCTGAAAGTGTGGATACAGGCGCTGGCAAATCACTGGCGGGTGCTGAATCTGGTAGTTTAGGAATTGTCAGCGATTCTTTCGGGACGACTGGCAATGCCGGTATATCCAAAGAATTAGCGTTTCTGGGAGTAACTGTGGCAACGTGAGCGGTAGTTTGACGTGCCGTTTTGTCCGTTGTTAATTTGCCAGGACTTGGAATCGAATTAAGGTCTGGTAATGATTCAATCACCGGCAAAGGTGGTTTATTACCGGCAATGGATGGTGGTGGTGGCAACGCAGCTCCCTCACCCGATGGAACCGGCAATGGTGGCAATCCCTGTTTGGGAAGTTCCGAAGGCATAGCAGACTTTGTTTCCTTTTTAGGAGAAACGTTAGCAGGCTTCGTTTCCTTAGCTTTATTGGCTACAGAATTTTTATCTCCCCCCACAAATGGCACCCAATTTGGCACCCATGATTTAGACGATGTCGCCACTTTTGCTTGAGGCTGTTTTGCAACAGGTGTTGTTTTGGGCTTAGACGGAACCTGCGCGGTAATGGCGGGAGTTGCCAGAGGTGGCATTGCAAAATCTGGCTCTGCTACCGTTTTAGGAGGAATTGGCAATGAAGGATTAACGACAGCAAGCGCAGGCTGCGATTTTACATCATTTTTATTCACCACTGAAAGCGAATTATCTTCATGGGAAGTTGAAGTGACCGTAGGCATATCCATAGCAGGAACAGCCGATCTAACAGCCGGTTTAGCCCCTGGGCCTTGTGGCACATTCGCGTTGCCCTGAATCAATTCATCGATATCAGGAACAGGTACTGCCCCTGAAGGCTCTTGCGGTTGAGCCACCGGTTTAGCTACAGCTTTGATATCTTCCTTTTTAGCGACCGGTTTAGCCGCAGGTTTGGATGGTTGCGTCTCTAATTTAGGTAACTCTGCTTTGACAGGAGGAGCAGGAAGCTTAACAGCCGCAGCCTTAGGAGCAGGCGCTTGCGGCAAGTCAATTTCAGGTTTTGAAGGCATAGGCATCGCAGGAACTGTTGGCATGGCAGCAGGAATTGGCAATGGTGCTGCAACAGGTTGAGGAGCTCCCTGAGGCTGTTTATGAGCCTTTTTCTTAGATGTTTTTTCAGCAGGAGCCGGAGCTAATACTGGTGGCACCTCTTCGGGCATCGCTACCGGTTCTTGCAACGCAGGCACTTTTTGAGGAGCCTTGTATTCAGACGGGGCATTTTCAGAGGCTCTCTGTTTAGAAGGATTTTTGTGCTTATGACGTCTCGTCGATTGAGAATCTTCAGACGAACCTGTGTTCTCAGCGGATTGTTTTGTTGAAGCACGGTCTATTTTTTCTGGAGCGGCAGGCGCCATAGGCACACTTCCGATTTCACGCGGCTGTTCCACCGGCGCTAAGCCACGTTGAGACGATGGCTGGTTAACCCATGATTGAGGAGCAGGAGCTTGTTGATATCCCTGTTGACCTTGCGAAGAATAAGGTTGTTGCATTGGATAGTTGCTCGCCGGAGCCTGCTGTGAATATCCCACCGGCGGCATCGGCTGTTGAGGTACTGGCTGGCGATCCATCGGTGGCATCTGTTGCTGGCCACTCCAAGGTATCTGTTGTTGAGGGATAGTAGGCTGACGATCCATCGGTAACATTTGCTGCTGAGGCATAGGCTGGCGATCCAGCTGGCGATCCATCGGAGGTATTGGCTGCTGGCTGTTGCGAGGCATTGGCTGCTGAGACATTGGCGGCACTGGCTGTTGCACGGTGGGTGCTACTGGTTGTTGCCACTGAGGCTGTCCTACAGGAGGTAATGGTTGCCTCTCCATCAACGGTGCTTGTTGTTGTGTATTCCAAGGCTGCTGAGGCTGACCACCTGATTGTCCCACTGGCGGCATTGGCTGCTGCCCCATAGATGCTATTGGTTGCTGGCCAAACGGCTGTCCCACTGGAGGCACTGCCTGCCCCATGGTTGGAGCTGTCATAGGAACGGGGCGAGATCCAGGAGGGATAGGCAAGTGTTCAAGCGGCTTACTTTGGATAGGCGCATGTTGCTCATCATTTTTAACCACTTGAGGCTGTTCATCACGCGTAGGTTGTTCGTGATTTTTCTTTCTGGATTTTTTCTTTGATTTAGACTTTTTCTTCGAACCAGCATCTTCTGAAACGGGTTGAACGTCACTCGCAGCCGATGCTTGTTTTACATTTGCACCCGCTTGTTGAGCGTTACCGGCGGGCAAACCTTGAAGCTGATTAGGATTAGAAAACTGCCCTGACATCGGAGCCATAGAAGGAGGAACTGCCTGCCCAGGAACCGGAGCCGATGCCTTTAACTTATCAAGCACTTCCATATGGATTTCAATTGGCGGCAACTGATTATAATAGGATTGATAATCAGCAAAATTTTGTCGCCCTTCCTGTGCATGGCCCACAGTTACATAAGCCGTCGCCTGAACAAGGGTTAATGCGGTCGTCAGTAAACATTGTTTCATGAAAAATTTGGGGGGCTGCACAAGTAATCCTGTATGACTTTAAAACTACCTTGTATTCTTATTCAATCTGCTAATAAGTCAATGAAAAAGAGTAAGATGTGCCCATTTGGCGTTAAGAAATTGCCTGATACAAGGTCTTTATTGCGTCCACAGGTCCTAATGGATTATTCCATACACAGGAAATGACGGCAGCAAAATCGGCACCGGCTTGAGAAACCTCGCCGATATTATCCTTGGTAATACCACCAATTGCTACGCAGGGAATGATGGTGTAGGTAGACCAAAATTTCAGCAGATCAAGCGTCGGCTTGCCTTTTGATTGCTTGGTGGGCGATGCGTAAAAGGCACCAAAGGACACATAATCAGCTCCGTCTTCTGCCGCCTGCATTGCTAAGTCTTTACTATCATAGCAACTAACCCCCACGATAGCATCTTTACCTAGCTTTTTTTTAGCATCAGCAACAGCGCCCTCTTTGCCAGCGCCATCTTCCGCCCCTAAATGCACACCATCAGCATGAATTTTTGCCGCTAGATCAACTCGGTCATTTAAAATAAACGAAACCTGATGATCGCGGCAGAGTGCCTGCAATTGCTGGGCAGCCACGATAATATCCTGGTCAGACTTACCTTTAAGCCGTAATTGAAACACAGACACACACCCCGTAGCTAAGACCTTCTCAAGCTCAGCAGCAAAGATCCGAAGCTGAAAATCCTCAGGAGATATAAGATAAAGCTGCGTTGCGGTCTCTTGCGTCACAATTATTGGCGGCCTTGATAAATCTGCACCATATCGGCAAGTAATTTAAGGGCTTCTTCACGCGGACGCTGGAAGGTATTGCGACCAATAATCGAACCATTTCCACCACCATCACGGATGGCACGCGCTTCATCATAGAGTGATGTAGTATCTTTACTGGCACCACCCGAAAACACCACTAAACGACGGCCATTAAAACAGGATTGCACCACATTTTGAACACGCTCGGTCAATGTTTTGATTGGAACATTTTTACCCGTATAGACTTTTTTAGCCTCATCTTGCTCCAGATGTTCTGTTGGTAATTTGACTTTAATAATGTGCGCACCAAGCAATGCAGCCATATGTGCCGCATACGCACATACATCCATAGCCGTTTCACCATCTTTACTCAAGCCTGTGCCACGCGGATACGACCACACCACGACGGCAAGCCCGTAGGATTTAGCTTCTGCAGCCAATTGCACTAATTCTTCCATCATATCATAGGAATAATCCGATCCTGGATAGATGGTAAAACCAATCGCTGAACAGCCCAGGCGCAACGCATCATGAACGGTTGCTGTTACAGCTTGGTCAGGTTGCTCGCCTCTATAAAGAGAATTAGCACTGTTGATTTTTAAAATAAGCGGAATAGATCCTGCAAAAGTTGCAGCTCCACATTCTAGCATACCAAGCGGCGAAGCAAACGCATTCAAACCTGCATCGATAGCCAATTGAAAATGGTATTGAGGATCAAACGCAGCAGGATTGGCTAAAAAACTGCGATGCGGACCATGTTCGAATCCCTGATCAACAGGAAGGATAATCATTTTACCCGTTCCACCCAACTTACCACTCATCAAAATACGTGAGAGATTGGTCAGTGTTCCTGGATTATCACTTTCATAGTTTTTCAGAATAGACTTAACAGTACGCGTCAATTTCATAATAGCTCTCTGGAATTAATTGAGTTGAGAGACTATAGAAGATGACTGAAAAAAATCAAGGGAGTTTTAGAGAAAGGAAGTCATGACATACCTCAACAAGAACCCAAATCCCGATTTTGATTATGATTCAACCTTCGAGCAATAATTGTACTGGCGTGCGATCGACTACCTTCTTTAGCCCTGGATAAAACCGTGTCGTAATCCTCGCCTTCCAGCAGCTGCTTTAAATGCTCATCCTTCAAATGCTTATCTATGACTTGTTCACGAGTGAAATCCTTTTTATACATGCACTCAGCTTGTAGGGGGCTCAGTTCGTGAATCTGTTCCAAAGCCATGTCCTTTGAAAGCCCCGCACGCCGGGTTAATTTTGCAAAAAGATGTATATACATATTATCCGTAAACGATAAAGCTTGATCCCTCGTTAAACCAAAACTAATAATTGCCTCACATTGTATAATGGTAAGTCCTTTTATCGTTTCGAAGCATTGCTGAGTCATTTGAGGAGTACCGCCTCTCACAATAAGAGTTATGCATCTAGATGTATGTGGCAAATAGCCATCGGACAGAACCTGGTCACGCGTTAAGCCAATGCTAATACCGATAATCTGATCTTCCTGCAATCGAGCAATCAAGTTATAGGCCACATCTAATTGCTCATTTCTTTCCCTAGCCATTCGAAGAAAAACAACTGTTAAACTAGCAAAATGAGGCACCATAACCTGATCATAGGTCAGACCTAAACACAAACCATCATACTGGTGATCATTTATAGTTTTTGCCTGCCCAACTGTAATTCCATATTCCAACGCCTTAAGTTGATGTAGGGACAAATCTGTTAATTCTTCGACTGTTAAACCAGGAGGATTAGATAACATTAAGTCTGCGCACCAGCTCCTGGAAACGATATCCAATATGGCATATCGTTGATTGGGCGCGCGAAATTCTTCACGAATCAAATCTGTTACTTCTCGATTTTGTATGATACCCGCCAATATTAATCTTTGTATATTTAAGCGGTTTTGCCAGCTCTGAATATAGGTTAAATCCTGGTGTTCAACCTGTCGTTCGTTCTCTTCGCTATCACTATCATCACTGTCAAAAGCCGCTGGATCAAATTCTGCTGGAGGAGCCTCAACCTTACTCACTATCGCTAACGAATCATCCAATGACCGGGCATGTTCCAAAAGCTCTGTCACTTTCCACAGATGACTGTTTTCCTGGCAGCCAGTCTCCTGGACAAGTTTATTCACGCATTGGTTAAGATAAACAATAATATATTCACGCACTTCGCCATTGGTTACTGCTCCACCTATGTCTGTGATGCGGTATAGAGTTGATGGTTCATAGAATAGATCACTTAGACAATGCATATCGTCGGTTTCAGGCAATTTAGTGGATAACGCACGCGTCATCCCGCTTATAGCTTCACCCATTTCTTCATTCGTACACCCATCTTCCTTCATTGGACAATAATGTGCGATGGCCGATTGAATTAATTCCTTTTGGCCAGCCCCTAACCGATTCACCGGCCATGCGGCATCTACTCTATCGTTGATATGCGTGGACAATGAAACAGGGTCCCACTCTTCACTCGCTGTAATTTTGATTACCTGACGGGACACATACTCAAACATGACTTTTCGTACTTCATTATGAGTGGGACGGTTTTGTTCATGCTCACTATTTATCAGATTCCCAATCAAACCGGGGTGGTTAAAGAGAGTGCTAAGCGTTTCAAATTTTTTAGATACGGATTCACCTTTGAATAAGGCAATCAACGAAATAATATCTTCAGCACTTACATCATCCAAATAAGGTTCAATGACAGAACGTACCTGTTGGCGCTGTCTGGGTGATAATGGCATATAGTATACTCCTTTAGAACCAAACTAAAAAACACATTTTAGTTATAAGCATACTAAGATCAACCAAATAAAACCATTAACCAATAAAAAAAACATTTACAATAAAATATAATTATACTCACAATCCATACTCAGCAAAGACTCTGAAGTGAATGAAGTTATAGTCAAAAAAACCTCCCTAGAATAACACAGGGATTGGGTGAGTATTTTTAATAGGATGATTTAATGCCTGCGCTTACAAGTAAAACAAGGCGCGGCGCTCCCCTTCTGTACAGAAGGGGAGTCACTTAATTATTCGTTCTTATCAACGATTTTACGCTGTAATTTGCGGATACGACGCTGAGACTCCTGCTGCTTACGCTTGCGCTCTTGCGACGGAGTTTCGTGGTAGCGGCCTAAACGCATCTGACGCAGCAGACCTTCGTATTGAAGTTTTTTCTTCAATTTGCGGATAGCTTGATCAACGTTATTATAACTGACTACAACTTGAACCAATGGAATGACCCCCTTAAAGAATCAATAGATTAAACAAAAAATTTGAACCTTTTAGTTTTATCATATTTCCTTTATCTGAGTCAAGCTTTCATTGCTTGCAACCGGCAATTGATTAATGTTGATAGAACTCACTCCTCTTGCACGGTGAAGCAATGGTCCATTTACGTTGGCTAGCAGCTTCATCGTTAAATCTGAGTTTTATCCGTATGCCAGCAATTTATTGCTTGACTTATTATTTGTAATTGTATATATCTGCATCGTATCTCTACGATACTCTCCATAGGGGCCCTGCCTTTCCACAGGGCTCCACTTCTCTTATAAAATCATCCATTTGGGCAATCGTTTTTTAGACGCAGTACGCCTATTTCTAAACTGCTTGCCCCCTAAAAACTTTAGTGATACATTTTACCGGCATGGAATTGCGCTGGTTCCCCGGTTTTCAGATGAGCGCTCGCCTACGGCTCACCACTTATCTAAAAACCGAGGATGACGCCCCAAAACTCCGTCATTCTCACCCTTTTAAAGCCGCAGGCTCATGCTGCTTTAAAAGGGTGAGAACCCAGCACAACACCGATTGCGCGACCAGCGCAATTCCATGCTATCCATGTCTATTACCACACTCCATATCCCAAACGCATATCTGTTAAATTTAATGTAAGGTTACCGTTCATGACTGATGTTGCTTTCCTTAAAATGCATGGTACTGGGAACGATTTTGTAATCGTTGATAATCGCCAGAATCTTTATTCTGGTTTCCATAACCGTATTCCTGCTTTATCTAATCGGCGTACCGGAATTGGCTGCGATCAGTTTATTGTGATAGAGCCAAGTGAAAAGGCCGATTGTTTTATGCGCATTTATAACGCAGATGGTAGTGAGTCTGGCGCTTGCGGCAATGCTTCACGCTGCGTGGGCTACTTGATGATGGAAGAAAAACAACAAGGTCAGGCAAGCATCGAAACCATTGCAGGACTGTTAAACGTTTTTCGTGAACGCGAGCCCCTCTTTATTACAGTTGATATGGGCGAAGCAAAATTACATTGGCGCGAAATTCCACTTCGCCAGGAATGCAATACCCTCCATGTACCAGTCGAAATTGGCCCGCTAGTTGATGGGACAGCTGTCAGTATGGGCAATCCCCATATTGTTTTTTTCCGTGATGATGTTGATCATTTCAATCTAGCAACGTGGGGCCCTAAAGTTGAAACAAATCATTTCTTTCCCGAAAAAATCAATGTTGAAATAGCACAGATCCTAACCGAAGACCGTATTTTACTGCGCGTTTGGGAACGTGGATCAGGTGAAACCCTGGCGTGTGGAACAGGTGCATGTGCGACCTTAGTTGCAGCTTCACGGCGTGGATTATCGGCAAAAAAAGCAACGATCTCCCTTCCCGGAGGCGATATTGTTGTTGAATGGAAAACCAATAACCATGTGTTGATGTCAGGAGATGTTGCCCTTAGTTTTAAGGGATATTTCTAGAACCACAGCAGCGACGATAATCTGAATAAAAACCTAGGATAAATTCGTCTTTCATGGTATGGTTCGCAAACGTTTATGTATTATTTTTTGTTATGGTTTCCCTCTTATGTCCTCGCAATCGCCTATTATATTGGTAGCCAATTGGAAAATGAATGGCACCACGACACAAGCCAAAGAATTACTGCAGAGCATCCAATCCCATCCTGTGCCTAAACATACGCATGTTGTTATTTGCCCACCGTTTACGTTATTGCATACCCTTAAATCATCGCTGCAAACTGCGCCGCTGCTGCTGGGAGCGCAGGATTGCCATTTTGAAGAATCTGGCGCATTTACTGGTGATATCAGCCCCTCAATGCTCGTGGATGCCGGCTGCCGCTATGTTATTTTAGGGCATTCTGAACGACGTAATTATCATCAGGAATCCAATCATCTGATCCATAAAAAAGCAGCCGCTGCACATGCAGCAAAGCTTATAACCGTGATCTGTATTGGCGAAACACAGGATGAATACCAACAAGGACGCACCCAGGATGTTGTGTTTAAACAATTAGAGGAAAGCCTGCCGGCGTCTTCTACGCATCAAAATACCATTATTGCCTATGAACCGGTCTGGTCCATTGGTACTGGTAATGTCCCCAATTGCGAGGAAATACAAGCTATTCACCAGGCGATTCGATCACATTTAGCCAGCCTTTTTGCTAGCCCTGATGCTGTGTCTATTCTCTATGGTGGTTCCGTTAAACCTGACAATGCCGCCGACATACTTGGTATCAAAGGCGTCAATGGCCTGTTAGTTGGTGGATCGAGTTTGCAAGCGTCTCCTTTTTGTAGTATCATGGAGGCCGTCGATACCGCCATATGTCATCACTAACCTTTTAATTTAACTCTCTAGGAAATTTGTTTTTTATGGAAGCACTCAATACGATTCTTATGCTGTACGGAACCAAGGTGGGTTTCGTTGTTGAAATTATGGCTGTTATTGCGATGATTATCGTGATTCTGGTACAGCGCACCAGCAATGACGGATTGAGCGGTTTGGGATCGGGTGGATTAAGCGGCCACAGTATTTTATCATCAGCACAATCCAAAAATCTGCTTACCCGCACCACCGCTATTTTAGCCACTATTTTCCTGGTTAACAGCCTGATTCTGGCAAAATTATCAACCTTAGGCACCCATGCTCCTTCGCTGGTTGATCAATATGATCAGCAAGCACCTGCTCATGCTCGCAGCTTGCCGCACGGGGCGAATGTGCCTCTTTCTGCTCCTCATGGGTCTGGCATTCCTGCAACCTCAGGTGGCTCTACTACTGCACCAAGTGACGTACCGGTTAATCCTGCGGAAGCTCCTAAAAACAATGAAAAACCCAATCAGCAACCAGACCAAACATCTGTGCCTATCTCTGAGTAGGAGGAATTATGTCCACTAAAAAAAGCACCACCCGTTTTATATTCATAACAGGCGGAGTCGTGTCTTCACTGGGTAAAGGCATCGTTTCCGCCAGTTTGGGAGCGTTGCTGCAAGAGCGCGGTCATACTGTCAGGCTACGCAAGCTTGACCCCTATCTGAATGTTGATCCAGGCACTATGAGCCCTTTCCAACATGGGGAAGTCTTCGTAACAGAGGACGGCGCCGAAACCGATCTTGACCTTGGTCACTATGAACGTTTTGTAGGTGTTGATGCCAGACGCAGTGACAATGTCACCACCGGAAAGATTTATTCTACCCTCTTGTCAAAAGAGCGTCGGGGTGATTATCTGGGTGGAACCGTGCAGGTGATTCCGCATGTTACCGATCTTATTAAACAATTTGTTGTCAAAGATACCGAAGGCACAGACTTTGTGTTGTGCGAAATTGGTGGAACCGTTGGCGATATTGAAGGTCTTCCCTTTTTAGAAGCCATCCGCCAATTAGGTTATGAGCTCGGACGCAAACGCGTTATCTTTATGCACTTAACCCTGGTTCCCTATATTGCGGTTGCTAAGGAACTAAAAACCAAACCAACACAGCACTCTGTTAAGGAATTACGTTCGATTGGTATCCAACCCGATATTCTGGTATGTCGTGCCGACAGGCCAATACCTGATGGAGAGCGCCGTAAAATTGCCATGATGTGCAATATCGCTGAAGAAGCCGTTATTCCAGCTATTGATGTTGAATCCATTTTTGAAGTACCTATACGCTATCACGAGGAAGGGTTAGACATCCAGGTACTTAAAAATTTGGGCATGGCGTCCAATAAAAAACTTAACCTGCAGCAATGGCATAAACTGGTTAAAGCGATTAAATCACCTAAACCTACGGTCAAAGTGGCCATTGTTGGTAAATATACCGGCTTGAAAGACGCGTATAAATCACTGATAGAAGCTCTCTCTCACGGTGGCATTGCCAACCACCTTGAAGTGGAATTAGTATGGTTAGAAGCATCGGATACCGCTAAAGACGAAAAACTGTTATTGAAACAACTGAAAGACGTCCACGCCGTGTTAGTCCCAGGTGGATTTGGTGAACGAGGAAGCAGTGGAAAAATTGCGGCCATCAACTATGCGCGTGAACATAAAATTCCCTATTTTGGTATTTGTTTTGGTATGCAACTGGCTGTGATCGAAATTGCACGGAACTTGGCTGGTATTAAATCTGCAACTTCAAGTGAATTTGAAGTGACTGATGGCGATGAACCCATTGTTGGCTTAATGACGGAATGGATGCGTGGCAGCGTGCTCGAAACCCGCAACGACAGCGACGATCTAGGTGGCACCATGCGCTTAGGTGCTTATCCTTGCCATATTACCAGTGGGACGCTGGCTGCTAAAATTTATGGATCTCATGATATCAGCGAACGTCACCGTCACCGCTATGAGGTTAATATCAATTATAAAGAAACATTGGAAAAAGCGGGATTGGTGTTTTCTGGAATGTCGCCAAGTGGTCATTTGCCCGAAATCATCGAACTCAAAGGACATCCTTGGTTTTTGGGAGTACAGTTCCATCCGGAATTGAAATCGCGCCCGTTTGATCCTCATCCGATTTTTGTATCGTTTGTGGCCGCAGCCGCTGTATACGCTAAAAAGCATGGAGGACTACATGAAAATAGTTAATGTGGGAAATGTAACTATCTCTAATTCCCTTCCCTTTACTTTGATCGCTGGACCTTGCCAATTAGAATCACGTCAGCACGCACTCGAAATGGCACATGCCCTTACCGAAATTACGCAAAGGTTAGGAATTTCTTTTATTTATAAAACCTCTTTCGATAAAGCCAATCGCACCAGCAGTAGTTCCAAACGCGGGCTAGGCCTTGAAAAAGCATTGCCCATTTTTGCCGAAGTGCGTTCAACCTATGGCTGCCCTGTACTGACAGATATTCATAATGAAGGCCAATGCGAAATCGTTGCACAAGCCGCTGATATCTTGCAAATTCCTGCTTTCCTTTGTCGTCAGACTGATTTGTTGATTGCAGCAGCCGCCACCGGAAAAGTCATTAATGTCAAAAAGGGCCAGTTCCTTGCCCCGTGGGACATGGATAATGTAGTCCAAAAAATAGAACATGCCGGGAATGACCAGATTCTGCTCACCGATCGCGGTACCTGCTTTGGTTATAACACCCTCGTTTCCGATATGCGCGCTTTGCCTATTATGGCACAAACCGGTTACCCGGTTGTCTTTGATGCCACGCATTCCGTGCAACAACCAGGTGGGCAAGGTGGGCAAAGCGGTGGCCAGCGCCAGTTCGTTTCCACTCTTTCTCGCGCAGCTGTTGCTGTTGGCGTAGCCGCCGTGTTCATGGAAACCCACGAAGACCCCGATAATGCCCCCAGCGATGGACCTTGTATGGTACGGCTTGATCAGATTGAGGCATTACTTAAAGATTTACAGGCTATCGATCGGATCGTAAAAAACGCGACCACTACAGGCAGCAAATAATAGAATCGGAAGCCCTACACTGTTTGAAACCAAAAGTCCTCCGCAGAGAGTGACGTTACATGTTGCAGCAACATGCTATTTCCATTACCAAGATCAATCGTTACACTGCCGCTTTCTGTTTGGGTTATATGGGAAAGGATCGCATTTAACGTGTCATAACCGTATAGATCAATGGATATATGGTCCATTCCTTCGGAAAAATCTGTGATAATGCTTCTGGTAGATTCCTTATCAAAATAAAAAAGATCGGCACCGCTCCCCCCCATTAACAATGCTATATACTCTTATCGTGTTTGCATCGCATCCTCTTGCAGTGAACATAGTACAATAACACATGGGTATTATTTTTTAACGCATAACACCTATTGGAGCAGTACCTCAATTGTTATACCCATTTTCCCGCTATTTCTTCACCGGCCGCAAGCTGCCAAATACTCCATTTTTTTCATCACTCGGCCCCGAAGTAAAATAAAGCGCATTTGCGTCGCCCAAGCTTACACCATTACCAAACAACAATCCCCAAATTCCATCAATCTTCACCGGTTTGCCTTGGGCATCGCGCACAACATCCACAAAATGATGGGTTTGCGGATCAAAAGCGGCGATATCGCCGCTGCCGAAATTGGCTACCAATAATTTGCCAGATAACGCACCGAAATTTGCTGGAGCAAAGGCCATTCCCCAAGGGGCTGATAGATGGCCAGCATCTTTCCATAAGGTCAACATTTTGCCATCCTCGTTAAATTCGACAACTCGTCCCTGCCCTGGTTTGGAAGTATCTTCTTCTCCGGCAAAAATTTCACCCTTCTTACATGCCCCCTCTTTAATCCCCGCTGGGGTACACAATTTTGTTTTAGCGTAGGTCACAAAAATATGATGATCCCCATCGGGAGTGGTCAGCGATTGTATGTTAAAGGGTGCATATTCACCTGGATCGACTTTGCCGTTTTCATTTTCATCAAACGGTGTATCGAACGCAATATCAAGCGGTTTGAAATGTCCATCAAACACCTCAATTTTGGGATTTTTACCAAAGTTGGCTGCATATAACCGGTCATACGCGGCATTAAAGGCTAAACCAAAAAACTGAGCACCTTCTTTTGATTGATCAATCACTGTTTTTGCTACTTTTGAGCGGTCAAATGTGGCATCGTCCTTTTTGCGTTCAGTCCATCCCGAAATAATACCTCCATCGCTCGCAAACAAAAATTTCGCAGGGGCCGTCACCGGTTCAACACCGTCGATTTCCTGTGTGATCACAAAATTGTCGGTGCTACCAGAAAAAACAACACTGGTAGCGAATGCATCATCACCACCTACCGGAAGCTTTACATAGGGCACATCCGTGATAGAAAGCTTTTGCAAGTCAATATCATTAGATACGGAAACATCTCCAACATATTGATAACTAACATCTTTAGCCGTAACCCAAAAATGCCCCCCCGAACCTTTAGGGCGAATAGCAATACCCCAGGCATTCATCATGTTAGGTTCCACCGTTAATTGCGGACCGTATATTCTTTTATTAGCCACTAAATTAACCTGCACATATCGGTTCGAAGGTGCGCCATCCCCTTTTTGAGCTGCATTAGCTGCAAATGCACTGGCCGCTAATGAGGTATAAACACTGGCGATAACTGCCGTTCTTAGCCGTTGTTTGATCATAAATTGCCTTCCTTCTATCGTTTTATGCGAATGATTATCACTAGCAATAAACTTAACACCGACTAACATTGTTAGTCAAGGAAAATTCTATTCTGACTAACTTACAGGGTTCTAATCGAGCTCAGGCCATGAAATAGCGCTTGCGTATCATTAAATCTAGTGCTATAAACGGCTATTGATAATGATTCGCATTAACAGGAGCTATATGAAAAAAGTACTAATCCTAACCTCACTATTTGTTTTTGTGTCTTCGGTCTCAGCTTACGCACAAGATTATCAACTGAATATCAAAGACCATAAATTTACACCAGAAACACTTGAAATACCCGCTGGTAAGAAAGTGAAAATTGTTATTAAAAATCAGGATGCTACTCCTGAAGAATTTGAAAGTTATGAACTTAACCGCGAAAAAATCATCAAGGGAAACAGCGAAGTTTCAATTTTTGTTGGCCCACTTAAAGCTGGTTCTTATCCTTTCTTTGGTGAATTTCACAAAGAGATAGCCAAAGGTCAGATTATTGTTAAGTAGTATATATTTTTAGTGATGAGTTATTATATGAAAAATTTGTTTTCTTCTCCTTTACTAGCAACAACCGTGTTAGCTCTATCGTCAGCGTTGGTCGCAAGTCCAGCTTTTGCTAATAAAAAGGTCTATACTCCCTACGTTGAAGCAGGTGAGTTGGAACTTGAATATCATGCGCAATACCAATTTGATCGTAAAGACGCAGAGCTTGATGGTGCGCAAAGCCATGAACTAGCTATTGGTTATGGTGTTAATCATGTATGGGCTACTGAGCTTTATGGCGTTTTTGAACAATCTGGCCAACACGATGACCATCTCAATTTTACCGATATAGAATGGGAAAACCGTTTTCAACTTACTGAACCTGGTAAATACTGGTTAGATGTAGGTTTCTACCTTGCCTACGAAAAGACACTCGAGTCACACTCGCCCGATACGATTGAAGCCAAATTATTATTAGCAAAAAATAGTGGCCCATTTCAAAATCTGGCGAACCTCATTCTCGAAAAGGAGGTCGGCCCCCATGCAGAAAATCTCGAGGGTGGCCTAGCCTGGAGTACTCGCTACCGCTATAAGGAATGGTTTGAGCCTGGCGTCGAATTATTCAGCTCCTTTGGCGTGCTTGACGAAAATCTTTCCTACGATGAACAGGAACATCAATTTGGACCTACCATTTATGGAAAAATTGGCCATTTTAAATATGATGTTGGTTATCTTTTTGGCATTTCAAATGCCGCACCCAATGGTGAATTAAAAACTAATTTTGAGTATGAAGTTAGATTCTAATAGACTGGTCTGGGCCACATTCAAGTTTGAAGTGCAAACCTCTGATATTATTATAGTCACCGGGGGTATCGGACATTCGTTCGGTACCCCCATTCTTTGGTTATTCCACTATTTTCACCTTCCCAATCCAAGTCCGATTCTGCCCTGGGTTATACACCCGAAGGTGAAGCAGCACGATCCCCAGCCCAAGTGGGCTGAGGATGACAAAACGTTATCGTGACGCACAATAATTATTATAGATCAATAGATTGCTTATTGGCCTACTAGTGCTTCCTACGAAAAATATATTATTTTAACTTAAACGAAACGGGATACTTGCTATCTCTAAATACATACTGTACAGCAAGATTACGCGTAGTATCCATAAAGATCGGCGCGCGCAAATTAACTCCAATATGGCTTTGTTCTTCAGATTGCGAAGACGATACAACCAGTAGAATCGCCAGATCCTCTTCTTTAATGCCAAGGATTTCTGCGGTATTTTTAATATCCTCAGCAGCAATAAATGGATTCTCTTTAGTGATGGGTAATACGATAAAGGAAACGGCGTCCTCTTCGGTGGCCTGCAATAATTTAAAATTACTGGATTGCTGGCTTGGAATATGCGTCAAGCAAAACTGGTGACAATCGGCAAACCCTAATAATCCATACGGATAATAAGAGGCTTTACGAACATCCACGGTTACTTCGCCAAAACGCGTATTAAGTGTACGCACATAACCAGATGCTTCAGGTGCAGATGCCTGCCTTTCAATTGTTTTTGTCTCTGTGATTCTCAATGCTTCTTTAGCCATAATTTTCTCCTTTTATACATTGGTTAATTGATTAGAGGTAATCCGATAAGGTAAGTTTGCTTAAACGGGCAAATACCTGAAATGATGCTTGCAGCACCGTCTCATAACTGGATTCTTTAATGGATGTATTCACAATATCCGTATCGGTTTCATCCGAAAGCAGCGATATTGTAAATAAACCATCATCCGTGTGTTTATCAACCAGATCCTGTAACACCACTAAATTGCTATTGACGCTACTGGATACGTTTTGCAGCTGGCTGATGCTTTGATTAATTAAATCGAGCGATTGCACCAAAAGAACGTCGCGCTGGCTGGCATTAACAGCGCCACTATCGCCAACTTCCATGGCTTTATAAGCGGCCGCTATTAAACTTTGGAAAGCAGGATTATCCGCTGTAACGTTATACGGCATGGATACACCATTATCGACATCCGCTTTTAATATCGTATCGTTGCCACGATAATAACTATTATTCGGAGTCCCATCATCGTTTATGTTCGTACCATTTTCATCCACGACCACTGGTACAATATTGGTTTTCGATCCGGCAAATAAATGCCTTCCTTCCATACTGCTGTTTAAAGCATCAGCAATGAGTTGAAGTTTCTCAAATACTAATTGCTTAATGGGTAAGACCTGTCCTTCTACGGGATTACGAGCCGATACGATCAATTGCCGCAAATCCGAAGCCAAATTTTGCAAATTATCGACCTCACTCGACATCTGGGTAACACGTGCTTTAATAATAGTGGTATTGCGGGTATAGGTATCATTTTGAGTCAACGCAGTTTCCAGATAAGTCACCCTTTCTAGCTTGCCCTGGCTACTTAATTGATCATAGGTTTGAGCTTGTTTACCCGTAGAAATATCTCTCTGTAAATCCACTAATGTTTCCCTGGTTGCGGTAATATCATTTAGGGCTTGCCTGACGTAACCTGCTGAACTAATGCGACCAAACATAACTCCTCCCTTTCTAAACCATATTCATCAGGTCATCGAACAATTTGCTCGTAACCGAAACTATTTTTGCCGATGCCGAATACGCATTTTGAAAAAACACCGTATGGGCTAACTCTTCATCAATATTTACGCCACTGGTACTTTCAAATTTTTGCGTAAACCCGTCTTGAATCAATTTTTGCTGTTGTTGATAGGTAGATGCCTGGCTCGTATGACTGGCCGTATAAGAAATAATCTCAGACACATAACCAGAAAATGTTCGGGCTCCAGACGGCAACGTACTGGTTTCACCAAAGATAACAAGATTTCCTTGCAAAACAGATAGCTCTTTAGAAGTCTCATTAGAACCGCTGCCCACTTCATACGAATAAACAGGATCTTGAGTAGGGTCGGTAGATTGCTGAGTAAGGGTTAATTTGCCTGCCGATAATAATTGCGGGTTCGCTAGGATATCCTCCCTTAGCCTCAGGCTTAACGCACTGTTTTTAGTTTCACCATTGGTCAGCAATAGATCATTCAGTCCAAAATAATGGGAAAAACCAAACCCAGTGCCTGGCTTGGCGGGATCTTTCACTATCCCTAGTTGTTTGCTGTCTAATTCATCTATTGCTATTGTGAATTCATCACTGCCACTGACTATTTTCAGATGTCCAGGTTCATAGCCGTTAGGGTCAATTTCCTGACCTTGATCATTCACAAAAATAGCCTTCGCATACGGCTGACTGTTGCCAGGAATAATTTGAGCGGTATTCGGTGGCACCAGTGCTGAAGCCGAATAACGCTGGTTCAATAAACTTCCACCTTGATTAACCGTATATTGAATCGTTTGGGTATCAAATCCCCCCTTACCATTACTGACCCTCACATTAGCAGATATCGTGTATGGTCCACTTCCAGAACCGAATGTCACCGACACACTATGGGCGGCATCGGTTCTTGTTTCTTCACCGGGATTAATATTAAAGGCCGATGAAGAAGGAGCCCCACTATTGACCGTGCCCCCACCTGATACCGTAATACCAAGGATTTCAAACGATGCAGCCTGTCCTGAATAATTTTGCAATTCAAAATTAAAGGAAAAACTGCCGTTTGGTGTAGCAACATCTGAAGTTGCCGCCAATCGTACATTAAATAAATTACCCATATCCAAACGTGTCGGAGCCGCCGAAAAATGGTTGTTAAATTCTTTAATGAAATCCGCCGTATTAAATTGACCATTATGACTGCCCCCATTCAGTGCTGCCAGATTAACGGTAAGAGGTGGATAATAAGGTAAATCCGGATACGGACGAGTAACCGGTTGACCATTTTTATCTAAGACAGCAAACCTTACTGACCCAGAAAATTCAAGATCCTCATTACCCAGAAGTGACCTGGTACCCGTTAAACTTTGTGCTCCTGGAAATCCGACTCCATCATTATGGATGGCATTCATACCATCGGCTAATTGCCTCGCTAACGAATCTAATTGATCTAAGATTTTAGGAATTTCATTGTCCCTTAAATCAAGAAGTGCCATCAGTTTTCCCGATTTAAGAGTCGTCGTTATTTGATCACTAGTCCCCCCGGTTGCCAAAACGGTTGGAACTCCCGTCTCGTTCCCATTGACATCAAGCGGTACCAGGGTAAGGCTCGATAAGGGACTATTTTCAGTAAACGTATTAACCGACGTTGCAGGATCATACTTTAAATGATAGACCGTATCATCCAGCAAAGGTACGCCACTGCCAGTATTGACCACAATTCTGCCATCGGTTTTGTTAGTAACGGCTATATTTAAATATTGACTGAGTTTAGACAGGATATTATCTCGTTGCTCTTCCAATGCGTCTGTTGGCGCCTGCTTGGTTTTATTATCCCTGATTTGATTATTTAATTGATTGAGATTATCTATCTGATCATTAATCGTCTTGATAGAACTGGAAATTTCCTGGTCAGCACGAAACCTGAAGGTTTCAAGGCTTGATGCCGTACCTGAAATTTTTCCAGCCAGTTGATTTAAATTATTCACAGCCGCAGAACGCAGTGACGGCATTTCAACATCATTACTGAATTGCTGTAATGCAGAAAAAGTGGCATCAACCAGTGCCGTAAGAGAATCATGGCTATCGGGTTGCCCAAACTGATTTTGTATCAATTGGTAATAATCGTTCCTAACATTTGCATAGCCAACTTCGGTGTTCTGTGACTGAATATCGCTTAGCACGAAGCTATCAACAACACGAGAAACTCCTTCAATTTGCGTACCCGCTACCGTACCATCAACGGCCAGCACCGATTGATTAAGTATTCTTTTCGTATACCCGTCCGTGTTGGCATTAGAGATGTTGCTTGAAATCAGGGCCAAGGCCGATTGACTCGCCCTTAAACCAGTCAGTGCACTATTTAACGCGGCATCCAGTGACATATATTTTCTCCCTTATAGACGTTAAATATTCTCATCCAGTGATAACGCGAGTTGTGAAAACCAACTCCCTTTATCGGCATCACTTTTCTTCCCAGTACGGCTGTAAGTAGACGTAAGTGGATCGCTTTGAATCATCGCCTTACCTACCAGCCTCATCACGCGTTGCTGCACCAAATGGTGTTTTGTAAGTTCCCTGTGATTTTTATGCAATTCTTCACGGAAGCGCGCTATTAACTGCCGAAGTGCCAATCTTTCAGGGCGAGGATATTCATCTATTACATTAGGTTTGCTACGCAATACATCATTGAATCTGAATAAGATATCTGCCAGTGCTTCTTTTTTAGCCTGTAATGCACGGACCTCCGAGATTTTCATGGCAATCAACGCCTTTGTTTCTTGTTCGAGCAGTTGCGTAAGTGCCATAATCGAACGATATAACTCAGGCAAACTCATCACCATTTCTGGAAAAATTTTCTCCATCGATTGTTGCTGTAACTGCGCTTGGCTCTGCGCTGTGTTCTTAATGACTTTCTTGTGTGCTTTGCTCATGGGGAATCACCTCCTGATGTTTTATAAATTCTTTGGCAACGGCATCGGCAACACCGATACCACCGGCTTTAGTAATAATTTTTCCATATTCGTCTACAAGTAAGGAGCGGAAGGTTTCTTCTCCCTTGCCTCCCCCAAATGTTGGGTCAACATCAATGCCATCAAACATGTGATTTAACATTTCAGCTAAAAAAGTGGCTTCAAAATCCTGAGATGCTTTTTTAATTCTCTCATGCTTATGAGTGCCACTACCATGGGATATTCTTGATTTTAACGAATCAATCGCACCATCGGGCAAAGGTTTTGCGGCTGTTGTTTTCATCAACGATGGGGCAAGGTTAAAGCTACTCATATTAACGTACCTCGATATCGGCTTGCAGAGCACCTGAAGCCTTAATGGTTTGCAAGATGGTAATTAAATCACGTGGAGCAAGTCCAAGAGAATTTAAACCTTTAACTAAATCTTTTAAGGTAGCCCCCCTATCCATCAGCGCCATTTCTGTACCGTGTGGTTCTGTTGCCGTCACCGTACGTTGTTTGCGCAGTTTTTCAGGAAATGGGCCAAGATAATCATAGGAATCTAAATCTTCTACTTTGATAATCAGGTTTCCCTGGGCGACCGCTACGGTATCAATCTTTACATCTTCACCCATCACAATGGTTCCCGAAGCCTCGTCCACCACAATGCGCGCCACTTGATCTGGCGTTATAGGTAAGGTTTCAATACGATCCATAAGTGACATGATCTTACCTTGATAACTTTCTGGTAAAGCGACATTAACCGTACCCGGATCACGCGAGAAGGCAACACTTTGCTGCATCTCCTTATTAATCACATCAGCAATTTGCTTTGAGGTTTTAACATCGGGATTACGCAGTGACAAATTCACTGATTTAAGGCTGTTAAAATCAAAATCAACTTCATTTTCAACAATCGCACCATTGGCGATAAAGCCATTGGTAGGCACCCCTTTACTGACTTTGGTTCCTGAGGTATCATGCACTTCGAATCCGCCAATGGTTACCGACCCTTGAGCTACCGCATATACCTTGCCATCAGCACCAAGCAACGTCGTCGCTAACAGGGTACCTCCCTCCAAACTTTTAGCATCGCCCATCGTGCTGACTTTGATATCAATATGCCCACCTTGGCGTGCAAATGCAGGTAGGCTAGCCGTTACGGTCACGGCAGCAATGTTTTTCGTTTTGAGAGAATTGGTCCCTTTAATATTCACACCCAAGCGTGTAAGGAAATCTTCCAGCTGCTTCTGGGTGAAAAGGGAGTTCTTTAGATTATCACCTGTACCATTTAAACCCACGACCATCCCATAGCCAACTAGCATATTTTCACGAATCCCCTCAACACTAACAATGTCTTTGATGCGAGTGGTTACATTGGCCTGTGCAGGCATCACTAGACCGGCACCAGTACTCATGCACACACTCAGCGTTATTAAAGTTTGAAGCCATTTACGTTTCACAGTTGATCCTCGTTAACAATATCGTTATTGTCCAAGCGAAAATCATGCCAAAAAAATATATCTCTTATAAATCAACCAGTTAATAATTATAACCTGTGCATTCGCAGTTAAGATGGAAAAAATTGCTTCCTGTAAGTAGGCAAAATAGTCTAGACTTGCAAAGGGGGCTATGATTATGCGTGTACAACATTCAACCTTAACATCGAAAGCATCTGATTTAAAACGCCGAGGTGGCGTTGGCAAGGGAGATTTCAGTAAGGAATTATCTGCACAGATGTCGACCAGTGACGCAGAAGAATCTTCTGCTGCTTCACCTGCCCATTATATTAACCCGCTGCTTGCCCTCCAGGAAATCGCTCCTGATGAACGAGGCGCAAAACGTGAGGCGGTAGATCATGGGCAACAATTACTCGAAAAACTTGAGGCGGTAAGATTGGCGTTGCTCAACGGCCATTTAACCTTAGGCCAGATTAAAGAACTCCAGGCTCTACTAAACCGTACACACCTCGCCTTTCAGGATCCCGAACTCGAATCCATTATTGCTGATATTGAACTTAGGGCCGCGGTAGAAGTGGCCAAATTTGAGCAGCGGCGACAAGAGAAGCCATAGGGGGATTGGTATTCATTTTAATTTAAGCATCTCCAACGTAATTTCTTTGGTTCTCAGACCTGAATACACATTATCAATCTTATAATCCGTACCTGGAGCTTGAAGATTGGTTGCAAATACATATTCTTCACCATTTTTAGTCAGATGCCCCACATACCAGCCAATATTGATACCATCAACACTGGCAGAGCCTGTTTTGCCGCTTAATACAGTATTATCAGAGGATTCGAGCACAAGAATCTTTTTAACGGTATCTAACGCATGTTTAGACACTGGCAGTTGGTTGCGATAGAGTTTTGCAAGAAAGGTAATTTGTTCCTTCGGGCTGATTTTCAAGGAACTACTAAGCCAGAACGTGGTAAGCCCTCCAGAAATATCCTGGTTTCCATAGTCTAGTTTTTTCAGGTACTGATGGTAGCGGTTTTCTCCTACTTGTTCTGCGACGCGCTGAAAATACCAGACGACAGAATATTTAACAGCACTGGCCAGAGTATGATCCTGCTCATGCTCTTTGATGGTTTGTTTTCCCCCGTCCCATTTATACAGCGTGTTTTCATCCTTTAATATTCCTGAATCCAGGCCAATCAGACTGTTGGGGATTTTAAAGGTAGAAGCGGGTGAAATTTGCATATCACAGACCGCGCCGCCATAGGTGACTTCATAACGGTCTTTAGTAAGATTATAGAGCAGAAAGCATGCTTGCCTACCACGAAAGCCTTTTGCAATTTCCTCGTCGTGCAACGTCGCAGCATACACATGGGTGTTAGGCATAAGGCTTACCAGATGAAGCACAGACTCCTTCAGGAGAGCCTAATATTTTTCTAAGTTTCTTATGCGGTACAGTATCCTCATCGAACCAATCGCCTTCATCGAGGTATTGGTTTTTAAGGTAAAACGGCATGGAAGTATCCCGTGCATGAAGGTAGATTTCCTTAAAACCCTGCTTTGCCGCATAGCTCTCCGCATAACGCATGATTTCCGTGCCGACACCCTGTCCCTGTAATTTGGCAAGAACTGCCACGCGGCATATTTTCGCTAATCTACTGCTTTCAGGAAAGAGTGCGGCTGTAGCGCATAATTTGCCGTCCTGGTAAGCGGCAATGTGTACCCAGTCCTTTTCAGCAGCAATTTCTTCGTCCGAAAAGCCAATACCAAGGGGTTTACGGAGAATTTCTTCGCGCAGTTCAACTGCTTCGGCATATTCGGGCGTATTGTATTTTATTATTTTGAATTTCATGTGATTTTTTCCTTCACCATACACAATATATGGCTCACTTTTTGGGTGAAAAAACAAGAAAAGGATCCCTGCGCGATGGTACCGAATACAGCACTACCCTTCAAGCTAAAAAGCACAGACGATTTGATTACCAGCCATGCTGGTTTATCTTTGTTAGGAGAATTCTGGCACAGCCTGAATCTTTCGGAGCGATGAGATGGTTTTTTACCTTCTCCTGGCAGTGCCAAAGGGTATATGCCTTCTGACTATATGTTTCCTGTTGTTCTGATGTTGCATGGAGGGGGTCGGAGCCTTGCGGTCTTTATTGACCATCGCGGATTTAGGGTACACGAAGTGGATAAAATCAAAATGAATGTTTCACCTGAGTTAGGCTCTACAGAGCCACAGACATAGAAATTTTAAAAGCCTAACCTGCTATACCCATCATAAAATCTTTCCACTTCCCTTGATTGAAAATTCGCGTTCTGTTGAGGTATGGTTGCGCTAAATTGTTTATTATTTTCATGATGACTCGATTGTGTTGCCTGTTCTGTAATATGCTCATTAATCAAATAACTGATAGTGTTATCCCCAGCACCTTCTGCCTCTTCCTGTACTTGAATGTGGTGATCATTCGTTAATTTGCCATTATCATGCGCTAACATGAATTGAACCGCCGGTACATGTGTTTCATTTATCATATTCAAGAGTGTGTTAAAGTAGTCCTCGCCAGATATGTTTACACCAGCTTCTTTTACAATGAGAATTGCAATATCATTCTGATTATCTCGCAAGGCCGTTTCTAGTGCATTGCTATAATGCATGCTTTGCATGTTATCTTTACCTTTAATTAGGATCGACTTAACAATATCTGGTGTATTTTTATTAATCGCGCCTTCTAGTGCTTTAGCGAAGTCACTGCCGGGTATTTTTTCGTTATAATCCGTAATGAGTAATTGAGTGATATCGTCCCGATTATTGTTGATAGCCATAAGCAGCGCCTGACCGTAATCGTCCTGTTCTAACTTGCCATTGCCCTGTGTTAGGATCAGTTCGAAGATATCCTTATGATTTCGTTTCATCGCTGACTTAAGCGCCTTACTATAATCTTCACTTTTTAATTTGCCATTGCCCTGTGCTAGGATCTGTTCAACGATATCCTTTTGATTTCGGTTGATCGCAGGTGTAAGCACCTTACTATAATCTTCACTTTTTAATTTGCCATTGTCCTGTGTTAGAAGTATTTGAGCAATATCACAATAGCTTCCTTTGACAGCTCCTAGTAATGCTTGCCCCACACATTGATCATTTAATACACTTCCATTATTCATGATGTATTGAACGAATTCTTTCTGGCCCCTCAATGCGCTGTCTACCAATATTTCAGAGAAATGGTTGGTCAGTTTTTTACTCTGATCTACGAGAATAGAATAGGCCATATCTTCCCACCCACAAGTAACCATTGATTTTATAAGATCAAAACACTGTTCACCCGTTAGTTGCTCTTTTACTTTTTCGAAAATGAGCTTAGCAATCGGTTTATTATAATAACTTACAACTCTTTCAAGCGCCCGGTAATAATCATTACCTACTAGTTGTTTGTCGCTTTTTTCTAATATAAATTGAGCTGTTTCGATATTATTACGCCAAGCGGTTATTCCCAGTGCTTCAATATAACTATCGGCATTGAGTTTAGTGTTTTCATTTTCTATGATCAACTGTACGATAGGAACGCTGTTTCGCATGACAGCACCTTTGAATGCTTCCCGGTAGTATTCTTCTGGGATTTCCTTTTCCTTCTCCTTAAGAATGAGTCGAATCATCGATTCATCGGAATTCTTTACAGTGCTTATTAACGCTTCACCAAAGATCCTCGTATCAACTACATGATCGATGATTATCTGTAGGAAAGCGCTAGAGCTTGCACGTGAGGCAGAATCCAGTGCTAAAGTATAACTATGGGCGTTCATCAATTTTGCACAAGGATTACTCATAATCATTCGTGCAATCGTTTCATTGTTGTTATCCACTGCAATTTTAAGCATCTGAGCATGGATATCGGGGGCAATTAATGCATTACGACTATCATTTATAAGCAATTCTGTGATCGCTTCGTTATTTTGGTTTGCGGCAACTATCAAAGCCGAGCCATAAGACTCATTTCTAATGTTGTTGTCCTTATCGAGAATAATACGAATTATCTTTTCATTGCTGTTATTTACGGCAATCTCCAGCGCTCTACTTTTAACTTCTTGGCCATTAAATTGTGTACTGCAATCGTTAATTAACAAACGAACGATACTTTCATTGTCGTTTTCGATAGCCACTTTAAGCTCTTGGCTATAGTCACTGTATATAAATTCTCTACGCCCCACGCTTAGAATAACAGAAACCAAAGTTTCATTATTGTTACTTACAGCAAAGCTCAACGCTTTGCTGAAGTCACTACTCATTATTATATCACGACCTTTAATCATACAATCGGAAACCAACGTTTCATTACTGCGTTTTATAGCGAAATCTAGTATTTGGTTATAGTCGTTAGAATCTAAAATATGACTCCCATGATTGACCATCTGGTTAATGGTTACCATATCACCTGTAGGCAATAATCCAGATAAAAAATATTTACCCCATTTTATATTTTTATTTTGGCTCATTTGAATTTTGAGTGGGTTATCAGAGGATAGTTCATTGGCATTCAATTTATCTATTCCAGATAAGAATGACTCAAATGGATCTTTTGGATCTTTTGGATCTTTTGGATCTTTAAATGTCAACTCGATAAGTTTTATCAAATTAACCTTATAAGAGTCAATTTCATTAGGCTCTGGTATATTCAATTTGTTATGTTCATTTAACTTAAAAACAATATTTAATGCCTTACAGGCGGCCTCTTTCTGCTTTAGGAGCACTTGGTGATCAAAAACATTATCAACCAAATTACCCACTCTTTTTTCCAAAGAGCCTTTATCTTCTTTATAATTATTCAAAAACACTAAATGATTGTTAACAATCATTTCTTGTGCTTCAAAAGAAAGGTCTTTAAACAACCATGGAACCAATGCACTAAACTCACCGATTTTTTTAATTATTAATTGCCTCTTTAAAGCAATAAAGTCTTCTCTTTCCTTCTCTTTCTTCTGTGTAACCTCATACGGCATACTATATTTCATTTCAAAATAATGACCAACAATTAAATCATTAAGTTGCGCTTTTTTCTCTTCCCAATCATTTCCTGGTAATAAATGAAATTTACTTAAATTATATTGAATATTTCTTTTTGCATCCACTATATTTTCTTCACCACAATACTGGATGACACCCATTATTTTATTGCGATTATCATATTTTATACTTGAAAGAAGATGGAGAGACGTTATATAGCGCTCAATTCGTATATCATACAAGGCTTCAGGCGTAAGCGCTTTCAATTTCTCTTGTACCCATGGCTCAGAATGCCAGTCGGGAAATAATTCTTCTTGTATAAACTCGAGGTGTTCCAATGCCTGTTGCTGCTCCTGCTCAAGAGTTAGGGAACGTGCATGACGCAGAATCCGAGCCGTCTCTATGTCGAAATGAGGCTGCCTTTTTTCCTGCCATGGCTGTTGCGCAATATCCGCTTCGATGCTCATGACAGCTAATACGCCGCATTCCCAAGCATCTTTTTGAGCTGGAAAGGGACTTTGGTTAAAACTATTCACTATCGTATAGTTTCTATCCGATGCGATTTTTTGCAACGTGCTGTCTTCTAAACTTTCCTTTGTAGTTGATTCCTGATGGTCATAAATTCGGATTTCGGAGTTCTTTACGTCTACCACCACACCAATATTATGATTTTCATTAATGGCATAAGGGAAAACAAATAAGGATTTATCCTTATAACTTTCAATCGCTGAAATAAGATTTGTTTCCAATTTATTTTCTTGATCTATTTCATGACCTACGAGGACATGCACATCTTTATTTCCTTCGCAGGAAACCTGAAGGGCCTGCATGATATCCGTAATAAAAAACCCACCAATCTCGTTTGTTTTTATTTTTTCCAATTCAAGCGCAAACTCTAAATCACCAAGAAAACTATCTAATGCCACATTTTGGCGAAGATTATGACGAGCCGTATTGAGCACGCTAAATTCGGGTGATTTCTTATATAACGTAATACCAACCTTGATATCTTCAATCGTTGCTCCGTTTACAGCATAGCGAACTTCACCTGTTTCTTCTAAATGTGCTTTAAAAGAAAATGCTTTATGATTGGATGTAAACGAAAATCCATTAAGCAATAGAGCGGTGGTTTCCTGTTTAACATCTTGAGGAAATATCCCGGTTTGCAAGTAACGAGGAAAATTCGTATGTTCCCATACCGTATAACGTGCTGGAATATAAGATATAACCGTTTCACTTTCTAAAGTATGAACTGTAACGTTGAATGATGGATTGTTACGGCGCCTAGCGGCATATTTGCCGGACATTTCATCGACAATAATCCGTACTTTATCGGCATTGATTTCTTGGTTACCGCTATCAACCAACTGATATTCATGAATAATCTCGGGTAATGTCTTATCACGCAATTCTTGGCGTGCTTTAGTTGTTGCTTCGGTATTGGTCAAGAAGCATGGTTGATCGCTAGAACTCAATTGGGATTTCATATCCTTGACTAAAATAGATACACCATTCCAGCTCTCCACTGTTTGATTGATTTTTGCTAAGGTTTCAGCCAGCATTTTGCCATTATTGTTCTGTGCTAAGAATGAAATAACGTGATATCCCACCATTGAACAATTTCGATTATCCCCTTTTTGTTGCAATACAGATGAAGAGCTATGAATCACGCTATCGGGAAATGCTTCGTGTATCGCAAGTGCGATATTAATATTAGGAGCATAATCCTTTCCCCAGGCCTGGGGATCGATGATAAAAGCGTGCATCTTTCCTTCAACCATACGAAGGTAGAGAGGAATAGAATGGATGTACGGTCTAATCGTAATAAAGCATTCGCCATCTTCGTTCTCTAAATCCGCTTTAATTCCGGCTAATAAACATCTTAAATCTTCCGTACCACCTAAGAAATAACAATGCTGTAATTGATAATCGTCCTTTATGCTCTTATAAAGAACAGCCAATTGGTCATGTTCTAAGGCTAAGTCAGCATCCCTGCGCCCTAAGTGATTTATTTGCTGCGCTTTTAACCATTTAATATAAACAGAATTTATTTCACTGGATTCATTTGTGGTTCGTTCAACTATTGTTGTTTCATTTTTCATGCTAATTACCATTATCTACACAACAGCATTTTATAGTAAAACAGCCATATTGTACATTTTAATTATATGAAATTTTTGTTAAATACTTAATAGATAAGAAATTTACTTAAAAACATTCTAACTAGTCTCGCCTAAAAAACCCATTTTTTGTTTTAATTTAGCAATATGCCCGCTCCTGAGGTTTTATTTTCATCCACCATTGCAGGGTAAAAATGAGCCATAAAATAACCTTGAGTATCTTTCTGAGGTTAAAGCCAACTGCCATGGCCATCGCATTCATTTTATCACCCATTATTCCCTTCAGGAAGTTGCGATGACCCACTCATATTTCTTGTGGGCATTGCCCTTGCCAATACGGATTTTCTTCCCAACGCTCACAAACCGTCTCGTCAGAAACACCCTCAATCTCACGCAATAAAAATAAACCGCACATTAGGCGTATCGAATAACCAGGGCGACCATTATCAGCACAATAATACTGACGGTAAAACGACTCAAGCCCAGACCAATCAACCAAACCACACAAACGTACTAAACGGTGACTCAGAAATATCATAGTGTCTAAGCGGCTGCGAAATAAATCTTCTTGACCACTCAATACCGGATTTGACTGCAACATTTTAACCACCTTTCCATGCCAAAACACAACTTTCTGGCGATTCCATACCACAGGTTTTCAATTATCTAAATTATAATTCAACGGGTTAGGTGGTTTTTTAGAGGTGACTAAGTAGAAAGCTCTCAAGATGATGACACCACCATTTTAAGAATTCTAGATTTTATTGTGGTGGCCTTGAATCTGAATCCTAATAGTCTATAATAACAAGCTATGCGTTTAACAGAAAAAGAAATCAAGGCAATTTGTGAGGCCTTCCGTGAGCATTTTGCTCCTGGGGATAAATTATATTTATTTGGTTCACGTGTGGATGATAGCAAGCGCGGTGGTGATATTGATTTATTTATTCAAACACACGAAACTGATTATGACATTACATTTCAAAACAAAATTCGATTCACGGTTGACTTAAAAATACGCATCGGCGATCAGAAAATTGATGTTGTCATCCAGTCACCAGGGCGCAACTTACCTATTTATGATGAAGCATTAAAAACGGGAATAGTGTTATATGAATAAATCAGACATTATAAAATCACATGTTGATATATGTGATAAGCATGCTAAACGCTTATCTTTTGCACTTGAGCAAATTCAGCATCTTATTCCTTTTAACGAAAACACGATCGAATCTGCGACTCTAAATGAAGTCAATTATATAGAAATTATGACGAACCGATTCGAGAAATTATCAACTACGATTGGCGAAAAAATATTTCCCGCATTATTAGAGCTGATGCAAGAAGATATCAAAGGCTTATCCATGATTGATAGGCTGAATAAATTAGAAAAACTATATGTGATTGAGAGTGTGGAGTGGTGGAAAAATATTAGGGAGACTAGGAATTCTGTAGCCCACGATTATCCGGACCATTCGGTGGAGATGGCAAACGCCCTTAATTCATGCGCAATAATGTCGAAGGAGCTCTTATCATTTTGGCAGAAGCTTAGAGGGAGGCTCTTACCATTCCTTGGCTAAATGAACCTTATTGGTTGAGCGTTCTTTGATATCGTAGTTCGGTTTTAGGGATACGAATACCATTAATGGCGATAGTCTATTTGCTGGTTATGATAAAGCTGCTATTGGTGCGATAGTTATGTCTATCGGTGCTGTCGCTGCCAACGAAATAAGCGATACTTATAAGGCGGATGATATATCAAAAGCCACCCAATTATTAGCCCATGCTGCGCTTGGCTGTGGTTATGACGGCCCTTGGAAGTAATTGTGATATCGGCGCATTACGTGGGGTCACAGGCGGTAAGAATTTTAGTAAGAAAACAAAGGATCTTACCAAAGAAGAGTCGAGACTGGCTAATAATGGAGTTGAAAATGCTCCCCTAGAAAACCTTGAGAAGCTCGCCTATGGCTCACATTTTAGGTTTTTAGGAGATAACAAACCAAGTATGGGGGTAATGGTATCAACTTAATGCCATTGCCACTTACAGTGGGGTGATAAATTTTCCTCTTTACAAAATCACTTCTGCATCATCAATCAAATTAACCATAAAGACTCTACGATTGGGCAATCTGAAGAAATTTTCAATGTCACAGGCTCGACACGACAGAAAGTCGTGGACTTTTGCAAGTGACTCAGAAAATAAAAAACAATGATTTTATTTATATAATGATATTTACTTTTTTATCCTAACATCATATTATTAAAATTAGACTGGATAAAATGAATGAATCTAAATAGAACTGGAATGAATTATGTTTTCAAAAATCCTAAAAAAAAGAACAAATATAAAAATAGATAAAATATTAGCAGACGCAACTCAAGGGAATTTTACACTAATAAGCAAAAAACCTGACTTGATGAAAAAGATGGATAATAAGCAATTATATGCTTTGCTTAATGCTTCAATTAGCCATGGTAATACAGATATTATTTGCTCTATTTTTAGTCACGAATATATTGCTAGATGCTATGAAATAGGCTCTTTGGAAGAAAGTGTGGGTAATTTGGTTGATGATGTTTTTGATCACCCAGTGCTCCTAAAGCAGAAAGACGATGCCTGTAATGCATTAAATATTGTTTTGCAGTTGAATGAACATGAGAAATTGAATAGACCAAAGTCCAATAAATTAGCCCATTATAAGATTGATTTGATAAAACATATCAAGTCGAGATTTCCTGATTCAGAAGATCCATTTATGTCATTCTTGTCTGAAATAGATAAATTGGATGCCAATGTACTCCCCTCTGAGAACCCACTCAAAATTCAAACGGACCAACTAAATAAATTTTCTTTCAATAAAACTGAAACTGAAAGGTTATTTAATGCTATTTTTAATAACATTAAAGAGACCGTTGACGTTATAAAAATCATTAATGAATGGCCATTTCCCATGGATATTATCTTTTCCATTGCACTTGAATGCAAAAGATTTGATATATTGCCTCACATAATCAATGATATATCTTCTACAACCATAGAACTTGCAGCCAACAGAATCTGCGAATGTATGAAGAACGATAATTATGATTTAGCTGTTCAAGTTTTAGAGAATGCAGCTCAAACATATATGAATGATAAGCATCAGCTTAAGAAAATCAATACATTAGATATTGATCTAAAAAAGGTAACGATGGAAGTCATGTTGAATTTTCTTGATGAGAACTATACCAGTTTTAGTGAATTTGAGAAAAGAACAGTTGGTTCTGGTATAATTATATTTATTTTAAAATATTATAAAAGTGAATTTAATGAAGCAATTTCAGACAAAGAATACATTAAATATGCACGTAATTGTGTATCTACGGACAATTATTTATTGCTGGAATCGATAATAGATAAATGCGGTCTATCATTTTTAAATCAAATTTCATTAGATCTTATCAATAAAGATAGTACCATCACTAAATATAATACTAATAGTCCTTATCCTTATATTTTTCTAAAAAGCAGCCAGTTTGAGAACATTTTATCTATAATTGAGAAGGATAAATTAAATGTTGACTTAAAAGTGATGATGGCTTACGGAATGGATATGTATCGAATATTACATGATCTACCCCGTGAAACGTCTACTTATAATGGTTTAAGAGAGAAATCCTTTTATAAAGATAATAAAATATTCAGTTCCAACGGAGAAATAGTTCACTATGCAGAAAATGTCGAAGACAATATAAAGATTTTGCATAATTGGGGAGTGGAATGTTTAGAGGAAAATAAAGAATTACTAGAACAAATTATGCCTCAAACGCCGGCTGTAAAAAGCGCTAAAAAAACTGGGGATAGAGAAACATCAGAACCCACATCCGTCATGCCACGACCAACCACAGAAAGGGTTTCTTGTAATATTTCAAGTTCTGATATGAATGGTCATGTCGACATTATAGAAGAGATTATTGAAGAGAAAGAAGAGGATTTGCCTTCATTGTTGGAGAACGCGATTAAAACTTTCAATTTCAAATCAACTAAAAAACTTATAAGTAAAATCGAAAACAAACCATCTTTACTAAATAAGACTTTATATGATGTAGTCCTGAATGCATGCCAATTTAAGCAAAACAACAAACAGAATGTAAACCTTATAAAACAACTCATTAAAAAAGGAGCAGATATCAATCAAAAAGATCAGGATGGCTATAATTTGATTGATATCGCAATTAAGCACAGAAATACTAGCGTAGCAAAAGCATTCGTAAAAAAGGGCGTACCAATTACAGAGGGAATAATCAATATGGCTGGGAAGTATGAATGTCCAAACCTAAAAAAATGGCTTCAAAACTATCAGCAAGAAACCTCTAATGTAGTTGAGAATATAAACCCAAACAACAATGGACCAGTTAATGCATCCAATGACAATGTAAACTCAGTACAGGAAAGACGTTATTCTGCGGGCAACCATAAACCAACAGGACCTGGCCTGTTCTAAAATGAAGTGCAACACCTTATGATGTTTGTTGTCAAAACAGATAATCAAAAAGATGTTGCGTATGAAAAGATATAACCATTTAAGTTATGATGAAAGAGTAAAGATATCTCAGCTGAAGCATGGTCAAACCGAGCTAAAATCCATTTGTCATGAAACCATCTACCACTGGATTTATCGGGGTTCCAGACGAAAAGAAAAAATCTGGAAGTTCCTGCCACGGCATAAAGCAAAGCGGGACTAAGGAAATCTAAAGGGGCTGGTGCTTCACGTATACCAAACAGAGTCTCTATCCATCAACGGCCCAAGCACATTGATAAGCGGACAACATTTGGTCACTGGGAAGGCGATTTGATGAGCTTCTGTAAGGGCTCTCAACCTATTCTGGTTCTCAGGGAAAGACAGACCATGTTTACCCTCAGCAAGCAATTGCCCAGTAAAAAGGCCGATGACGTTGCAAACGCAATCCTTAACCTGCTAACCAAAATACCTCAAAAAGCACGCAAGCCGTTGACTTTGGATAATGGTGGTGAATTTACCCGTCACCAGTTATGGGGTAAAGCACTGGACATCAAAACCTTCTTCTGCGCCCCATATGCATCATGGCAAAAGGGCGGCGTCGAGAATACCAATGGAAGACTGCGAAGAGACTTACCCAGAAAAACGAACATTCACACATACAACAAGGAGGATTTCAATGAAACCATGGATAACGATAACCTAACACCACGCAAAAAACTCAATTGGATAACTCCAAATGAGGCCTTCCTAGAAAAATGTCAGAGGTTTGCGCCTCAAACTTGAACTATACTATCAAAAGATGAATACCCACAATATAATTAATTAAAAATTTTAATTTACTATATCTATTTAATGATATATCGTACTCATACTATTTCAATCAATTTGAGTCCATCACATGAAAGAGAATACTATTAGAATTTTAAGCGAACTTATTACAAAACAATCCGAATTTCTACAAGACCTTATCGAGAAGAACCAAAAGGAAAACAATTTGGACCAATCTATTATAGGTCTCTATGATTATGCTTTTATGCTGCAACAAGAAGATATGAATTATATTCAAGCAGCAGATTTAATAGAAAGTACACGGGAATCTATTAAAAATTCTCTACATAATAAAAATGAAGGTGATTATGAACACTATGTGACAAATAGGTGTCTAAAGAATTTATACGGCAAAGAGTTACGTATCATAGAAGATTGGGAAAACAATCGCTGTTCATTGGCAGATATTATTAAATATTTTGCCTTAAAACGATTTGAGCTTCTTGATGACGTTCGATGGAATGGCGACCAATTCAGTATCATGAAACAAAATAAGAAAAACCATTCAAAAGCTGAATATCTTAAAAAAAAATTATATGCTGACTATACAGATACAAATCCTAGCCATTTTGAATCCCACACACTTAAAGCTCAGCAGAAAATTCGTCAAATGAATGACAGGTATGAATCTTATAGCAAAGCATTGATAGAGCTCTATCAATACTGGATAACACCTGAGGGCCAAGCAGAGACTAATATTAACCTTAATACACATGAGCAGCAGCCATATAAAGATGAAATTAGAGATTTCTATAGTGATGCACCATTACATGATATATTCAAAGCACTTGTTTCACTTCATGAGAACTTCACAGGTGAAAAAGACTCAATAGATTATGCTTATATTGCGGCAAGAAGAACATCAGATTGGTTCTTTTTTGATTATTATATCAAATTGCAGCCAAATACCTTTACGACACAGAACGAATTATCAACAATAAAGAATCCCGAGCCCTTGCCTTCCTTCCCTATGATGGAGACAATGATTAAAGACGCCGAACTCCAAAACCATCATAACGTTGAAACAAATGAAACACGGGTACTTCAACAACAAAAGCAGGAGAAAAAAAGACTAAAGAGGCAAAAATATAGGCAAAGACAAAAAATTAAAAAAAATCTTTCCAATCAGGCCGAAGAGCAAATAAAGGTAAACGACGATCCGTCTTCTCCCCTTATCTCTCCTGCTAATATCGCTATATCCGTAAAAAATGTTAGCTCAGAAATCATACCTATTAAAAAAGAGGAGTCACCCCAAGTTCATGCTTCAGAAATCATCATAGAGGAGCAGAATATGGAAGTGCCATCAGCTTCGGCTCATGATAATATTAACGATTTTAATATTAATGAAGGTCACAATACATATCTAAATCAAAACGAAGAACGGAAAAGCGATACTGATTCCAGAAGTTATAAAGCTATAATCAAGAATCGCACTCAGAAAGAGAGTCACCAAAAGGACCATCCTTCCGTATTGAATAAACCAGAAAAAATCTGGATCAACCGTGTACCCATACCGAATAGAATGATCGATACATTATCTAGAATATGGGATCCTTCCCAGTATCAAACTGTTACTTATAGGGAATTCGCACAAGTATGGGAACGCCTTAACGAGGAGTTGAGAGATAAGGAAAAAACCGGCAGTTCGCACAAAGAATTAAAGAATACCAAGGGAAATTCAGTGGTAAGTAAATACACTTCTATAAATGAAAAAATAGATAGTTTGCACAAAGCATCAAAGAATGCAAAAGGAAATTTAGTGGTAACTCAATACAATTATATAAATGAAAAAACCGGTAGTTCGCACAAAGAATTAAAGAATGCCAAAGGAAATTTAGTGGAAAGTGAATACAATTATATAAATGAAAAAACCGGTAGTTCGCACAAAGCATTAAAGAATGCTGAAGGAAAAATAGTAGGAGGCATATTCGCTCATGGCAATAACACCACTTACGGACCAAGAAGCATTCGTCATATGCGTATTGCTTTGGAATCTATAGGATATAACACAGAAACTGTTCGTAATTTATCACGTTCCGCTATCCAGACTATTTAAAAAACTGTGGTAAGTTAGAAATGACCCGTTTCTAAGGGAGGCTCAATGAGTGCTTGAACCTTTTTACTTATTGCCATTTTATGTTTCCTTTGTCTGTATGACAAAGGAAACATCCTATATGTGTTTGCGCTTTAAACTTGAACTATACTATCAAAAGCTGAATACCCACAATATAATTAATTAAAAATTCTAATTTACTATATATCTTTAATGATATATCATACTTATACTATTTCAATCAATTTGAGTCCATCACATGAAGGAGAATACTATTAGAATTTTAAATAAACTTATTACAAAACAATCCGAAGTACTACAAGACCTTGTCGAGAAGAAACAAAAGGAAAACGATTTGGAAAAATATATTATATCTTACTATAATAATGCTTTTATATCGCAATAATAGGAAAAAATTCAGCTTGAATTGTATGCCAGTATTCTGATAATCTCGCACTCGTAGATACTCTTTCTCTTGTGTATTTGGGTAATTGTATTTGTCGGAGGGGCTTCCTTTTTCATGTTTTTAGATAAAATCCTGCTTTTCCCCTTAGTTTAAGACTTTTGAAATTGCCTCAACAAAGTTTTTCTTAGATCAACATAGGTTTTAATAAATAAAAATACTGGGTGTTATGAAAAATAGAACATTAATCATGGAAGAAATGTGGGAAAAAATGCAGGCCTCATCAGATAACCTATTTGATGAATATCCTAATCTTAACTACCAGGCATTTGCTCATATTTTATATAAAAAATGCGATATTATCGATGTTGTCATTCAAAAATTTGCATCCGATACTCAATTATATTCACGAGAACAACTGAGCGATCTTAAAGACAGTATAAGAAACCACATACCAGCCCTTTTTGAATTTTCCAGAGTGAAAGCCAGAAATGAAGAAATAAAACTAGCATGCGCCCCAGACGTTAAAAATGATTCACTAAGAAAACACATTAGAATTATATACAGGCATTTTGATAATGCAGACAAGCTTAATAGGTATTTTATTGAAAATAAAATACCAAAAAGCATCGTACAATTTTTGAATCATTTTAACATTCAAGACAAAGAAACACTCCATCATAGAATTGTTGACAACATATACAGATATCTTCATGATAGTTTAGCCGAATCTATATGTACATTAGCTAAAATTGAGAGAACTAAATTAGAGGGCAACGAAATACTCTACCGGGGAATTAACACGTCCCTCGATGAACAGATAATTCAAGAAAATCTTGCATTTACACATATACCTCATGGTAGGGACGGCAACTATGGATGGTTTAAGTTTAAAATCAACACCGCGTGGCTTCCCGCGGAACGAAATAGTATTGGGACATCAACCTCCTTTGATTTGGATGTTGCAATCCGGTTTGCATTAAAAGACAGAACCCAGGAAAATCAGCCTAGATCAGGCTGGATATATGAAATCCATCCTCCAAAATATGCACGGGCTGTTAATTTAGCCGATTATGCATTTGGCGGAATCAAGTGGCAAGAATTAACGTTTCCTTCTCTTCGAACGCAATGGATATATGCAGCCTATCGCCTCTCAAGCCCGGATGGAAAGCAATTTACATTTACCCATAAAATTGAGAATCCATATTATTCACATTTGCTAGAAAGGCATACTGAATCAAACTTATCAAAAATGTATACCTTATCTGTCAAACATCCTGATGCATTAATGCAAAAGAGAACAGGACCACTAGAGAGTGCTAAATATCACATCCAATTAGGAAGCCATTTATTGGGTATGCATCCCCGATTATCCGCGGTATATTGTATTAAACATCAGGAAAGTGACCAGGCTTTTGACTCTCTTCGTATCAAGAGGCAAAACCCTGATTGTCTAAAGAGGCAAAACCCTGATTGTCTAAATAGGCCAAATAATACATCTATTTTGAGGCCGCAATTTAAATCACACCAAGATTTTGTGAAAAAATCTGCTTCTTCTACCAATGTCTACTCCCAACATGTACCTCAATCATGAACGTAATGTGGTTTCTCGTCAGCGAGGTTCATAATCGGCCACAAACTGTTCCTGCGCCGAAGAATTGGCTTTTGCAGTTGGTTTAGCCAGGCTTTAAACATACCCGTTACCTTGACTAATCACGGCCTTCTGGAATATAAAGTTTTTTACTGAATTTGTCCGATAAAACGTAATAAGGTGTTCTTGTTGTGTTTGGTTCCTTTGGGTATTGGGGAGCATAGCCTTCTTGTTTTAATTCCATGTCATTTACAAGAGGTTTGGCTGCCATGTAGCGATTTGCCATGTAAAGCGCATGTTTACTCAGCCTCACCTAACTCTGACGCAAACCTATTCCCAGCTTTTCCGCTTCCTTTACCAAGGGGTGACGAGCTAGAGTCACATAAGTAGCAGTAAGCTTATTGCTTCACATTGCCATACTATTTTAGCAGGAGTTGGCGATTTGCTTAAATCACACCTGGTGTCCTCAGCGACATGCTGCGCATTACCTTCTCCACAAAGCCACCTGTAGGTTTTTCAGGCGTATGACCTTCTGTCGAAAGTATTTTTTCTAACTTATCATACCATTTATACTTTAGACTAAGCGCACTCACATAGCATTTTGATTCTGGAAATTGGACGCTATTAGCTTCTTGGAATTTAACTATCTGTTTAAGCTTCTCAACGTGTTCACCATCAAAACCAATGTATCTTGCTTCTTTGCCTTCATCTACTTGTTTAAGTTCCTCAACTAATTCCTCATCGAATTCAGCAAAACCAAATTCTGTATATTTCATCCATGAGTTTAGTTTAAATTTATATGGAATCAAATAAACTCCTGGATAGCATAGAGAATGTTTTTCTAAGTCATATAAAGAATTATCATCTAGAAACTCTGAAATATCATTTATAAATGAAACTCTTTTATCACAAAAACTTGCGATGGCCTTGATAGCAAATACGGCACCTGATGTTTTTGTGGTTTCGAAATCGTCATCATTAATGACCATAATGCTATCATCGAAAGACGCTTTCAATTGACTTACCCAACTTGTCAAATCGTGCAATTGATGGATTGAAACACAGTCGGGATCCTGTATAATAATCATGGTTAAGCTTTCACATTTTTTAATGTAAACGGCAACACTTCTATGCTGCTCACAATAGACAATTTTTGCATCCTCGCCTTCCTTCAATTGAAGATTAGAAACTAACTCTTTCAATTGCTCTTTACCTTCAATAACAAAAATATTATTCGTATCATAATTTATATCAGATTGTTTATTAATCACTAATTTGTGATGCAATAACAGGGCTACTGCCTCTTTGGTTAAGGCATATTCACCATCACGCTGGCGATTGTCAGCAGTCATAAAACTTCCTAGCTCAACCAGAGGGTTAGCTTTATCCGTTTGCAGCAATGCGTGGGTAATAGGATGTTGCTGCCAGAATTCTTTCCGATCTACACGAGTGATTTCTTCAGTCACTTGCTTATAGGTATAGACTTGCTCAACTCCTTTGATGAGAGTCCATTGATCCACTGTACATGGAACGTTTGAATGATCCGTTTCTAACACAGAAGACAAAACATACTGATCCTCTGAATCATAATTAAATTGATTCTCAGTTGGCAATATTTCAGGGTCATTGGTGATTAACATAGAGTGTGTCCGCGGGGTGTTGCTATGCACGCCTGCCAGTACACGCTGGATTGGTCGTCCCGGGGATGTCTCATAACCTAAACATTCCTGTGCAAGCTGTTGGAAACCCTCAATCCAATGTTGATTCATACGGGGTAATCGCGATTCAATAGAATCGAACACCAGATTCCCTTTCTCAGAAATCCAGCTAAATGCAGACGTATAAATTTTGTCGGTGTACAGATTTGGTTTTTTACCTCTTTGCTTATAAATACTATAAAGCGCTCCTATTTCAGACGTCATACTGAACACAGCAGCTCGATGACCGCCATGCACATATCGTTTTCCAGTCGCATTTTGGCAGCATTTAAGAAGGATGCCTATAATCAATCCACGTGGATCATCTTTGGGTGTTTTTGTAAGATAATATCCTGGCTTACCGAATTTTTTTCCATCGATTACGTTGTTGGGTAATCTATCGTTTGGGACACGTTGCTTGTAATAATCTATTAACTCTTTAAATTGGCTGGCATCAACTCCATTTTCAAAACATAAAACAGCAAATGCAAACAGGCGGTTATCCAGAGTTATGGATGGTGCATAATAATGCCTGACTACGACCTCCAGTAAAGACTCATAACTAACTTGTTGTGCTAAATAGGGGCGTTTTTTACTAGAATGCCATTTTTTGGCCTTTTGACCGTAACGCTGGGTATTCTCCTTGGATAACTTTTCCTCTTTAGCCTCCTCAGTGGGGCTGGCTTTGTTTGCTCTTTCTAATAACTTACTCTGATGCATTTGAGCAAGTTTTTCCCGTGTTTCTTGGCTAGCTTTCATCACTTGTTCTAACTGCGGAGCGTATTGAAGTAATCGAATCATTTTTTGAGGATGCTTGGAATCAAGCACTAACTTAGCCCAAGTCTCCCGATTCCAGGTCGTATCATTTTCTCTTTTCTTTGGGAAATCAAATGCAAAAAACTGTTCATTCCAATGAGCATCTTCATAATTTTTGTTCGATTTAACTTTATTTAAAAATAGCTGGACGATGTCAAAGGTACCAAACACATGAATCAAAGAAAAACTATTATAAAGTGTATCGGCTCCAGCTGGATCATGAAGGTAAGTATCTCTAAACCAGTATAATGTTTTCCTAAATTCATCTGGATTAATAGCAGAATTTGCTTTAACGCCGTCAAAGAGAAGATCAAGCTTTTTTAAAGCTTGGGAGGTTGATAATGCATCGAGCACTTTATTATCGGCGAACAGTTCCTTTAAAAATAAGTGACGATCCGGCATACGAGCTGAAAAAGAAATACCATACATCGTAGCAAGCAGAGGGATGACATCCAAATTTCTATCAATACAGGCAGTAAAACAATCTCTGAGAAATTGCCTATGCTTGAAATAAACATCCCGCACATGAGCAATATTTGTACCCGTTTGATTCTCTGAGCTGCCTGGCTGAGGAACCAGACTTACCCAATACTTATTTAAAACCTCTAACTGTTTAATTTGATCATTAAAGAATAAAGTTGGTTTATGCATAACTGGATATGCTTTTTCATAGAAAGATACAAAAAGTTCCACGTCTTTCATAAAAATTGCAGCATTCATTTTTTCAGACCAGCTTAATGAATTCGTATTGCAAGTAAATATTTCTGGAGATATCGCATATAGTTTTTTAAATAAGGCAACACATTGAGGGCGATTTTTGCTTATAGAATAGAAGCTTCTTTTTAAAGAGTGCGAATTAATATCAGGCAATTGCAATTTTTCCACTACATTGTCAGCAATTTCTTCAAAAAGAAGTAGGTTGTGTTCTCCTGGAACAAATGTATCAATCATTTCTGAAATGAGATTACAGTGCTCTATTCTTAAACCATCTTTGAATAAGATCTTAAATAGATCATCATTTTTGATCTCAAATAAAGCCATAGCTTCTGCGATATGATGAAATTGTCCTTCACGTATAATTTTTTCAAATAGAGCAATTTGATGATGCGCATCTGGTGGTCTATGAGCCTCATTAATCATGATAGAACAAAACTGTAAAAGCGAAGTAATGCTCATTGATACTTTCTTACTGGCAGCTATTTTATAAAGCCAATCAAGCTTGACGCCTCCAGTTAGTAAGTGCTTGAGTATAGTAATCTGTTGATCTATAAATAATCCCTCAATTAATTGCGTGTCTATTTCTAAATCAAAATCATCTATTCTTTTTGAGAATGACAGCAAATAATCAACATTATTAATTGTTTTACTACGAAGAGCGACATAAATCGCATTCTGTAAGGTGTGCTCAATAGGCATAAAATACTCAGGATAGGATTCCCTTAACGTCATTTTCCAATGGATTTCTTCGCTCCATTCATCACGAAAGCTTTTTTTCCATACTTGATCATTAGCGGCATATTGATTAAATAACCAAGGCAACACCTCGGGATTTTCATTGGCCGCTGCCCTGCAAATATACGAATCTGAGATACTGGCCTGGTTTTGCTTTAATACCGTATCAATTTCGTCTACTAAACCGTATTGACAGACTCTTACTATAACTTCTTCACGCTCAGAAGATATTAGCGGTTCTAAAATAAGTTTCTTTAGCTTAGCTCTCGCAGCAGCAATATTTTTACTCAGACCAGATAAAACTTCTTCATGATCATCCAGTCGGCCTCGCCTGTTTTTACAAAGCACTATAGCATCATGGCCGCTTTTTATTTCTTTATAAATATTTTCTATAATATCGTATTGTTTTTGATATAAGCCAATTATAGATTCAAGGAGAAGTGTTATTTTATCATTCTTATTATTTCTGCATTGTTGATATTCTATTTCAAGAAACTGCTTTAATTCTGTTGATACTGGTGTGCGATGTTCCCGTATTTCTTGATAGATTTTTTTTAAAAAAATAGTAAAGTTTTGTTGTATTGAAGAATTAAGGCCATCTCTGGATGCGGAAGAAAAAGAAAGAAACAATTCCATTGAAAAGGTAGAATGTTTAATAATTGTTTCAAAAAGAAGCGAATCAATTCGTAAAATGGTCTTGATGTTTTTTTCTTGTTGCTTGGATTTCGCCGTCCATTCATTTTCATCGTCGATATCTAATATCAGTACTTCCATATCTGGATATAAATTAATGTTTGGCTTGTAGTCTTCAATATGCTGACAAAAAGCAGATATAAGAGGGATACTAACTGGTTCGTTTTTCAAGATCGCCTGAAGAATAGAACTATAGATTTTATCTTTTTCCTGTATATGACTAAGACAGGAATGAGGAGCTAATAATAATGAAAGCAGCGTGTCTAATTTTTCTTTTGGTAGTTTGTCTGCTTCATTTAGGACTAAATTGATATCATCGGCAGAAACATTTATTTTGTCACATGTCAGAAACGCCTCAATAAAAGGCCTATTAAAGGGATTAACAAGAATAGATAAAAGAAGTTTATTATCCTTATTAATCCACAAATGCAAGTTGCGCTCAAACTCAGGTAACAAGGTTCGAATTTCACTTGAACCATGCAAAAGTGATTCTTGTGCCTTTTCTGCGATTATAATAATATTTTTGTTAGTATTATTTGGTGATGATTTCATGTTACCGGCTGCCTTTCGTTAACAGATTATTAAAAAACGAAATACTTATAATAAAAACATAATAACTACTTTTTTCTTTCTATTATCGCTAAAAATTTTAACTAGTCTCTCCTAAAAAACCCATTTTTTGTTTTAATTTAGCAATATGCCCGCACCTGAGGTTTTATTTTCATCCACCATTGCAGGGTAAGAATGAGCCATAAAATAACCTTGAGTATCTTTCTGAGGTTAAAGCCAACGGCCATGGCAATCGCATTCATTTTATCACCCATGATTCCCTTCAGGAAGAAGAAACATTTCAATAATATATAGATAAATTCCCTGGCAAGTCACTTAATTGTCTTTTATCAGTCTTTTTATTACGTACGCTCTACTCTACTTATTTCATTTCTTTGGGCAATTTTACTAGTGTGTTCACCTAAAATGGGTTGAAGATATATTTTCTATATTTTATATCCAAGACATTTATTGAATACTATAAAGAACAAAGGCCCCTCCATGCATTAATTGAGTTGAACCTAAAAAAGAGCGGTTAGACCGTAACGAGAAAGTCAGAACTTATGGCTCTCGTAATCGTTTTAGCGGCGCTTTAGGTTACGCTATTCCCTAAGCAACCCAGCACTGCTTCGGCAGCGTTTTCATTTGGAAGCCTATCCCCGCCTAACCCCATTTGTTGCAACGCCTCTTTCATTCCCTGCCGCTGGTCATTCCAGGCGGATTGGTCATTGAGAAGCTTTATGACTTCTGATGATAATCGCTATCCCAACGCGTCAAGCGCGAGGAGATAACATAAAATGATCTCGTAACCCCAGCCTCTAAATCAACGCATCTTCCACCGTTTCTGCTACACGGATATGACTAGCCATCTCTGGGGTGATGACTTTTTTCATCATATTTTCAGTTAAGGTAGAATTCCCACAAATAATAACCTTTTTACCATCGCCAATCATTTTTTTAAGCATCGACTTTAACGAAACAATCCCCGTCAAATCAATTAAAGGAACACGCTCTAAATCAATAATCACCGTTTTAATATGGTCATGAATAAACTGGTAGCGGTCAAATGCTTTCTCGACTGTTCCAAAAAACAACGGCCCGTCTATCTTAAATAACATCACATGCTGCGGCAACTGAATCGTTTCACCTTCCTCGTCCTCACATATCCCTTGTTCAAGTTCAACCGTTGTGATATTGGCAATACGCCTCATAAATAACAGGGACGCCATTAAAAATCCAACGACTACCCCTGCTACCATGTCAACAAAAACCGTCAGCAATAAGCATGTCAGCAACACGATTAAATCGCTGTCGCGGTGCTGCTTGAAAGCATTGATAATTTCTTTAATATGCGACATACGATAAGCAGTCACCATCAATAAAGCCGAAAGTGCTGCCATCGGCACATGATTGATAAGTGGGGCCAAGCAAATGACATAGGTCAACATTAGCACGGCATGGATGATCGCCGCAATAGGGGACTGTGCACCAGCATTAATACCTGTTACTGTTCTTGCAATGGCACCCGTTGCAGGAATCCCACCGACAAATGCCGTCAGGATATTAGCAACCCCGATACCGTTAAGTTCACTGTTAGGATTTAACCTCGTACCAGCCATCTGGTCTGCTACCGTACCCGTAAGTAATGACTCTAGCGCAGAAAGTAGCGCCACAACGAGCGCTGGCATTAATAAAATTTTCCACTCATCAAAAAAAGGTAAACTCAACAAATGACCGCCTTCTAGCGTGGGTGAATAAAATAATGGTGGTGCGTTAGAAATTCCATGATGAATCCCAGTTACATCAGTAAACGTAAACCGGCTAGCAATCGTTGCTACTGGGTGTCCCATGCTTTCAAGCGCATAGGCTAAAGCAGTCCCCAATATAATGCCGAAAATAGGCGCAGGTAATTTAGGAACCAAACGATTCGTCAGCATCATAAAGATTAATGACAAACAACCTACCGTTAATTCGTAGGGGTTAAAATCAGGTAGATGGCTTATAATCATGAAGGCCTTATCCAGATAGTCACCCTGAAGTGTTTTAAGTCCCAACCCTAAAAAATCATTGAGTCCCAATGTGGCAATCACAATGGCAATACCGGCAGTAAAGCCAGTAGTCACTGAATAAGGAACATAATGGATATAGCGGCCAAGCCCCATAAATCCCATAATCAGCAACATAAGTCCTGCCATGATCTGACACCACACCAAACCATGCAATCCATGTTCAGCCACGATGGGTGCAACGATGACCACGAAGGCGGCTGTGGGGCCACTGACATTATTCATCGAACCGCCTAGAAGAGCCGCAACAAACCCAGCTACGATCGCTGTATATAACCCATGTTGCGGCGGAAGTCCCACAGCTATAGAGAGTGCCATTGCCAAAGGCAAGGCCACTAATGACACAACCAGGCCTGCTAAACAATCCTTACGCAGCTTCTTAAAACCATATCCCTTCTTAAACGACTCACGCATGGCCGTAGCAAGAGGAAATTGGTTTTGTCTGGCTGTCATAGCTTACTACTTAATAGGTTTCCATTCTGCCACATTGCTGCGGATAGCTTCTTGCGCATTTTTAGGCAGGGCTGCACATAATCTTTGTGCTTCAACGGTTGCTTTTTCATGACGTTGGCTAGCAGCCAGGCTCATCCAGTAACAACTGTATTTTTGAGAATCCAGATCCTTCCCCGATTGGTAATAACGGCCAAGATAATAAAGCGCATCCTTATACCCCCTGCTGCCGGCGCGTTTAATCCAAATCAACGCCTGCTCGGTATTTTTCTTAAGGTGGGCACCCCCACTCATATAGCGCAACCCCGCTGCATATTGTTTGGTGGGATCGCCAGCATTGGCCTCGCCTATCATGCCAAGAAACTGCTCAAATTCTTTTTCGGCAGCACTTGATTGCTGAAGTTCTGCCTGGGTCTTTTTAAGTTTATTGATCGCTTCGTAAGCAATCTTAGCTTGTACTTCTTTATTAAGAACGGTTTTTAATTCAACAATTTCCGCCTGCATTGCTGGAATTTTATCAGCAGGACGCGGTGCCCAGTAAATGGAGTACAAAATACCCACTATGATTTCCACTAGGAAAAACCATAATGCCACCGTCAATAAAATATTTTTATCCCGCTTAATTGCCCATGCAAATAACAGCATCGCCATCACAATAAGAACGAGCAACACGCTGGGATTTATCAATATCGGGGCAGCTTTTGTATTCAAAAAATTCTTGATAAATTCCATAGTAATCATCTCATTCTATTTTTAATCTCTAGCGACTAGGTAAAGCACATAATGTCCAAGCTTTCAAGCCTTTTCCATTTTGACTTAAGAGTAATTTAACCGTTACATTTTAAGATAAAGAAAAAGAATTGAGGAAGCCTTAATATGAAAAGCTCAGAATTGCTACGCGAAGTGGTTGATTTGCTCCATAACCGCGTTGGTTATCGATTTAAAGTAACGTCACGACCTCCTGTCAAATCGATTGAGGCGATTGAATGTGTTATTGAAGACGAGTTAACGGCGCTTCGAGCCAAATATTATGCTACTCAGCATGCACGCTTGCTTCCTGGCATTGAAGTTGCCCTTAAAGATTTAAGCAGTCCTTCAAGACGTGGACGTAAACCGCAAAAACAAAAAATAGCCGGATTTCAACTTTGCCTCAATTTTGCAGATCCCGATGCCATCCGTTTTTTCCATTATTATCTCAACCAGAAAGAAGCACTGATTACCCAGCATGAAGAACAAAAAATCATTCTGTCCCATGAAATTTTAATGATGCTCCAGCACCTCACTCACGATGCTTATAAGGGCATCATAGCTGAGCACTCTCAAGGATGGATATCGTTTCATGGCGATCCCTATGAACAGGATTTTGCCATGACCACCCAGGAGCCAGAATTACGCTTTTACCACCCTGCCAGTGCGATGGATGATTATGAACATCATACCAGCCCCAGCCCTTATCATGCTAAACGCAGCAAAGTATTACGAATGATCAGCTTGGGAATTAAAGTCAGCGTTGGTAGGCATGAACCCGATGAAGCACCTGATCATCCATCTCCTTATTATTTCAGCATCAAAAATGACAGCGCCGATATTATCCGTCTACTCTATCGTATCGAACAACAATTGCCTGCTGAAGTCGATCAAGAGACCCTTCTTCAATTAAAAAAGAAATTCTTATTGCCCTATAAAAACAGTGAATTAAATACTTACTGGCATCATTCTGCTCCAGTTCCTGATGAAGCAGTTTTTCTGGAAAAATTGAATAAAGCCATTATGAATGCTGGTTAATTTAGGGGCGTGCTCTCCTTTATTGAGAAGAGTAGCACGACTCGATACTATTTTTAATCTATCCAACCTCATTCCCAACTGCTATTCTTTTAAAAAAAGGATAGCAACGTTGCCATGATATCACCGACCAGCAATCATCCAGATAATTGGAAAGCTCTTTTCCCATGGCCACAGGATCATTACAACAAATATGATAGAGGTTCGGTGTTCGTGGTTGCAGCCAAACCGGAAATGGCAGGAGCGGCTAAAATGTGTGCCAAGTCTGCCTTACGAATCGGAGCTGGGCTGGCTACGATTGCCTGCGAAAAACAGCATCTTGTTTATTATGCCAGTTCTGCTCTCAGCGTCATGACACGCTCCTTTGAAAATAACCAGGAACTCTACAGCTACTTTCATAATCCTAAATACACAACATTGGTCTTAGGACCCGGGATGGGTGTTTCTGAACAAACCAAAGAGCATGTATTACATGCTCTTGCTACCGCTAAACCAGTTATGCTTGATGCGGATGCATTGAGCAGTTTTCAGACCAAACCTTCACAGCTCTTTGATGCTATGAAAGGCCCAACCATTTTGAGCCCTCACGAGGGCGAATTTAAACGACTATTTACACTCACTCAAGACCGCGTTATAAGCGCCCTCACTGCCGCAACACAAAGTCACGCGGTCATTATTCTAAAAGGGCATGATACCATCATTGCATCGCCAGATGGCCACGTCGTTATCAATCATTCAGCTCCGGCTTGGCTTGCAACAGCAGGTAGCGGTGATGTGCTTAGCGGTATCTGTAGCGGACTGCTCGCCAATCATGTTGATCCCTTCATTGCAGCCTGTATTGGGGTGTGGATCCACAGCGAGTGCGCCCATAAAATTGGCCCAGGCTTAATTGCTGAGGACCTCATCGAAGCCATTCCCGCTGTTTTGGTCGATCTATAAAAATGCATCACTTACATGTACGAAACACAATAAAACGCAAAAACCATACCAACAAACGTGATTTCAGCAGCATCCTTGAAAGTGACTGTGATGATGTTAGCCACCGCACATAGTCTCATGAAAAAAGGCCAGCTTCGTCAACCGTCTCTGTCAACAGAAACACCATGATCACAGGACAGATAAAGGAAAATAACTATAACCGTACCCTGGTAGCCTTATAAAACATAAGTTCCCAGCGTAAATAATATTCTTTTCCGATTTTTTGAATACCGAGGTAGTCCTGAAGGGCTGCCTCGATATCTTTGGGCGATGCCATATCAATACCAAAAAGTTGCCTGACAAATTCAATGGCACCATCGATAGAAGAAAATTTCCACGGAAAACTGATGCGTTGGGCAAAGGTAACGACCAAACCAGAGCCTTCTATCAAACGCTGCGTATTATCATCAACAAATTTTCCCTGGTATCCTTTGGAACTATTGGCATTCACAAAACGCTGTAAGAAATGGGCAACTTTAGATTCGATATGCACATCGGCAACCGAAAGTATGCCACCTAATTTCATGACTCGCTTCACTTCTTTAAAAAAAGCCAATCGATCACCCATTAAATGCGCTCCAGATATAGACACCACCCGATCGGCTGTACAATCACGATAGGGAAATTCTATTTCTTCGCAACGCACCACCTGCTGTTCAGTTTTACGTTCTAATTCGGCAAATGCACCAGATGGATCAAGCCCAATCACCTTGGCATTCACGGGGGTATGTGGCAATAAATATCCGCCGTATGACGGAATATCAAATACGACATGCCCATCTTGAATATCGGCATAATGTAGGACGTTTAAAAACTCTTTATCACGCGCCGTTGGATTTGTTTCCATGGCACGTTGATAGGCTTCTGCACGCTCTGTAAAAATATCGGTAAATGGCGATAAACGCTGTGTTTCCAGTAACATCTCTTCCCCCGTCAAAATTGTCCCCTTCTATTGATGGTAACGAAATGAAAATGGAATGTCTATAGCTATTTGAGGGCAGACGATTGCCTTGTAGTGTTGGAGGGGAAGCTAGGGAGTAGCTCGCTTCCTTCTACCCTCCACTGATGAGGAGGGGCAGATTCACGCCCTCTTGGCATGAATCTGGGGAGGTCTAAACTGGATAGCCAATGTGCTCCAAATACAAACCACATGCAGGCGCTGTTTGTCCTGCAGCTCTACGATCCTTTGCATCTAGGATTGTCTTTATTTCATCAGGAAGTCGATTACCCATCCCTACTTCAGCCAGCGTTCCAACCGTGATCCGCACCTGATTATGCAAAAATGATGGAGCTTTAGCCATGATTTCTATCGCATCACCTTGCTGGAGGCATTGCAATACATCTAAATGCTTCATAGGCGACGCAGCCTGGCATTCCGTGCTTCTGAAACTCGAAAAATCATGATGGCCTATTAAGTGATTAGCAGCCCGTTGCATCAAGGCAACATCCAATGGTTTGACCACACGCCAGGCTCGATTATGCTCAATGGCAAGCGGTGCTCTACGGTTGATGATGCGATACCGATATTGCCGATAAAGGGTTGAAAATCGTGCATGAAAATCGAAAGCCACGTCTTCTGCATGAAGGATAGAAATCGGTTGCGGTTTTAAAAGCGAATTAAGTGCTGACATCACTTGAAACGGACGTAATTCTTTGCGAATATCCACATGCGCAACCTGAGCCAACGCATGCACACCCGCATCCGTTCTGCCCGATACATAGATATCGGCTCGTTCGCCGGTTAGTACAAAAATCGCCTCTTGAAGCGCTCCTTGAATAGTCGCAAGCCCCTCTTGCATCTGCCAGCCATGATACAGCGTGCCGTCATATTCAATTGTGAGCTTAAAACGCCTTACCATATCAAACACACGGACTAATGCACTGTTGTATTCCCATCCAGAACCAGCACAGTTCCTGGCTTAATCGAGAATCCCCTTAAGAACCTTTCAAGATCCATTGCCTGTTTTCCAGCCCGCTGTAACACCAGTGGCTGGATCATCCCACTACCGCAGGCTATCGATAATTGATCGTCAATAACGGTTCCTGGTTTACCAAAGTGCCCCCCCTGATATCTTGCTTCGAGAATCTTTATGGTTTCTAACCCACAACGAAAGAATGCTCCAGGCGATGGTGTAAGCGCTCGAATTAAGCAATCAATCTGTTTTGCATCCAGACGCCAGTCAATTTCGGCTTCTTCTTTTCTAATTTTATGGGCGTAGGTAACCCCCTCTGTTGCTTGAGGTTGCGGCTCTAGCTTATCGATATCCCGTAACACCTCCAACATTAATTTTGCTCCCATGAATGCAAGAATATCATGCAACTGGGGAAATGTATCATCAGCAAGGGGAACTTCTTCAATCGCCATGACATCGCCAGTATCCAATCCCTCATCCATTTTCATAATAGCAATCGCTGTCATTTCATCCCCTGCCATTAATGTACGTTGAATGGGTGCCGCACCGCGCCACCTTGGCAATAAGGAAGGATGAATATTCAAGCAACCATATGTTGTTCCCTCCAGAATAGGCTTTGGTAATAGCAAACCATAGGCAACAACCACGGCAACATCTGCTTTCAAATCACGAAATTTAGCCTGCTCTTCCTCCGACTTTAAACTGGCGGGGCAAAAAACAGGAATACCGTGTTCCTGTGCCGCTTCATGAACAGGACAAGGCTGTAATTTATACCCTCTTCCGGCTGGCCTTGGTGGCTGAGTATAGACCGCGACAACGTCGTGTTCGGCTGAATCAACAAGCAATTCAAGGGTTGGCAGTGCAAATACAGGACTGCCCATAAAAATAATACGCATCAATACCTCTATGCTTCGTCGTCTAGTTGTTTGGATTTTTTGAGTTTTCTTAAGATCATTTCGCGTTTGAGTTTGGAAAGATGATCCACAAACACCACCCCATTAATATGATCAATTTCGTGCTGCACGCAGGTTGCTAACAAGCCGGTGCAATGGAGTGTTTGTTTTTCGCCATCATAATCGAGGTATTCAATCGTTACCTCTTTAGGACGAATCACTTTGGCAAATTGCCCAGGGAACGATAAGCAGCCTTCTTGGTAAATATTTTCTTCTTCTGATGAAGCCACGATGGTAGGATTCACCATACATAAAGGCCTGCCTTGCCCCGAACCATCATTTTCATAACGTTCCTGCGAATGGTCAATATCCATAACGATAATTCGTTTATGCACACCTACCTGCACTGCGGCTAGGCCAATGCCTTCGCTGTGATACATGGTTTCAAGCATATCATCCATAAAATGCCGTATATCGTCGGTAACTTCCGCGACTTCTTCAGAACAAATATGCAACCGGGGATCCGGTTCAGTAATAACAGTTAAAATGGCCATGGATAATAATTTTCTAGGGTATTAAGCTACGTTAACGCCCATTTTAGCACAGCACAGAAAGTTCGGCAATGCGTTTTAGATTATCACCACTTCATTTTAGAACAGCCCGGCCATTTTAGAAAAGCCGGGCTGTTTTTTATTTTTTTAACCTTTAAAAGAACGATTAAAACTATGCTTCTAACTCATCAATAAATCCGGCGATCACATCCAGACCTTTTTGCCAGAAACGCGGATCACCCGCATCCAAACCAAATGGTGCTAATAATTCTTTATGGCGTAATGTCCCTCCAGCGGTAAGCATCGCGATATATTTCTCGGCAAACCCTTGCGGTTGCTCCTGATAAACCCCATAAAGAGCATTAACCAGGCAATCACCAAACGCGTAAGAATAGACATAGAAGGGCGAATGGACAAAATGAGAAATATACGACCAGTAATACTGATATTCCTCATCAAAACGAATGCCCTCACCAAGGCTTCTAGCTTGAACTGACATCCATGCCTGGTTGATGGCTTCTGCTGATAATTCGCCATCTTTGCGCAAATCATGTACTTTGCGTTCAAATTCGCAAAACGCAATCTGCCTGACAACCGTATTAATCATATCTTCAACTTTCTGGGCAATCATCAACTTGCGGTTATCATGATCCTTTTGACGATCCAGCAACGCCCTGAAGGTTAATTGCTCACCAAACACCGAAGCCGTCTCTGCCAGGGTCAACGGCGTATAGGCCATAATGCCCTGCGATGCAGACAGACACTGGTGGATACCGTGCCCTAATTCATGAGCCAGTGTCATGACATCCCTTGGTTTACCTTGGTAATTCATTAAAATATACGGATGCACTGAAGGCACGGTAGAATGAGAAAAAGCGCCCGATTCCTTCCCTTCCCTCACTGGTGCATCTACCCAGTTTTTGTCAAAAAACTGCTTTCCAATTTCTGCCATGCGCGGCGAAAAACGTCCGTAGGCTCCCAGCACAATGTCCACGGCCTCAGCCCAGGGTATGATTTTTTCTTCCTGTTTGGGCAATGGTGCATTACGATCCCAATATTCTAGCTTCTCTTTGCCTAACCATTTAGCTTTCATCTTATAATAACGATGCGACAAATTAGCATAGTTTTTTTCAACCGAATCAATTAACGCTTCAACAATATGATCTTCGATATAGTTTGAAACATTGCGTGACGAAATGGGTTTGGGAAATTTACGCCATTGGTCCTCAATCGCTTTATCTTTGACGATCACATTCATGATCTGCACAAACAGACGATTATTTTTAGCTAAAATATCGCCAATCGATTTGGCAGCCTTTTTACGGATAGATTCATCAGGGCTAGATAATTTATCCAAAATTGCAGCACAGCTAAGTTCATCGCTATCAAAAGGAAATTTAAGGGCAGCCAGGGTTTCATCAAAAAGCCTTACCCAACTTTGCCTGCCGGTGACGCTTTTTTCGTGAAGCAGGGTTTCCAGTTCATCCGACAATTGATAAGGCCTGAAGCTCCGGCAATCCCGTATCCAGGGCATAAAATGCTGCAATCGTTCGGACTGGCTGTATTGTTTTTCAAGTTGGGCATCGTCTAAGCGGTTAACCTCAAGCGAAAAGAAAATGAGCTCTTTGCCTATATCGGTCAATTTTTCCTGGATGTTTTGGAAAAACGGCTGTTCTCAGGATGGGTCACCTGCTGGGCATAGAGGAGAAAAGCATAGCTGCCCAATTTTCCTGACAAATCCTCGATTTTATCATAGGCATCAAAAGCATCGGCAAACTGATCTCCTGAAATCCCAGCCAACTTGCCTTCATAATGTTTACGAAACTCCAGACACATACGCTGCAGATCCTGTAAATTACTTTCAATTTTAGGATCATCGATACCCACATAAAAATGTGTTAAATCCCAACTGGGTAAATCGCCTAATTCGTTTTCAATAATCACTTGCTTAGCTGGAACCATATATTCTTCTCCCATAGTTGCGTATAATGCGTATAAATAGTGACGATTAACCCATGTTATAGGAAACAGAAGGGTGAATGCAAGACTAACTAAGCTTGCCTCGTTGTTTTTTAGGCGAAGATAAATCCTGTTATTCCACGAAAATTCAATAGCAAACAGCCTAACTCAGCGTTTGACTCGTATCTACATAAGCTCCGCCATTTAGTGAAAAATCGTTTTGCCAGACCTAAACACGTTAGACCCATTGCCAGACGAAGCGGAACATGGGCACGACATTTTAAAGCCATGCTCTTTCTAGCATGGACAATTATGCAGATATCAAATGGAGGACACGCCCTAGTTTTTCCACACATTACACCTCAAATTTATTTATAAAAATTAATCCTCTCCTTCCTCCTGTTTTCATCCTTCATAAGCCTATTCAATTTATCCTTGCACCACCTCCTAAGACCCGTTAATCTTTGATGTAAATCAATCAGTAGATATATGACCATACGCACCGTCAAAAAAGCAATTTTTCCTGTTGGGGGATTAGGAACACGTTTCCTTCCTGCAACTAAATCCATGCCAAAGGAAATGCTGCCTATTCACAGCAAGCCCATGATTCAACACGCCTTCGAAGAAGCCGTAACCGCCGGTATTGAGCAGTTTATTTTTATTACCGGACGCAATAAATCTGCCATCAACGACCATTTCGATTATTCCTACGAACTTGAAAAAGCCTTAAGTGATAAAGACAAACGAATTCAACTTCAAGAAACCAGTGGCTGGCTACCTCCTGCGGGGTCGCTCGCCTTTATCCGCCAACGCGAACCTCTTGGGCTTGGGCATGCGGTCTGGTGCGCCCGCCATTTTATTGGCGATGAACCCTTTGCCGTGTTACTGGCCGATGAAGTTTATCTTGATAAAGGTTTTCTAAAACAAATGGTTTATACTCATGAACAAACCGGACATAATGTCATAGCCGTCGATGACGTTCCCTCAGAAGACACCAGCCGTTATGGTATTGTCGTACCTGGCGATCGAAACACAACATCCATCGCCATTAAAGGCATGATCGAAAAACCGCACCCCTCAGAAGCACCGTCCAATGTTGCTATCGTTGGCCGTTATATCCTTACCCCCCGTATTTTTGACTTTCTTGAAGAAGGACACAAAGGGGCTGGTGGCGAAATTCAATTAACTGACTCCCTGGCCCAATTGGTGAAGGAGCAGGATTTTACTGGATTATTCTCTCCTAAACACCGTTACGATTGTGGCCATCAGCTTGGCTACCTTGAAGCCAATATCGCTTTTGCGTTGCAGGATGATCCTAAAAAAGTGACGTCTTTGCTTAAACAATTTATAGCCTAAGGAAAACCATCCATGCAAATAGCCGTTATTGGAACTGGATATGTAGGATTAGTAAGTGGTGCGTGTCTGGCTCATGTGGGATGGAACGTTACCTGTCTTGATCGCGATTCGTATAAAATCAGCAAACTTCGAGAAGGTATTATGCCTATTTATGAGCCGGGGCTGGAACAGATCGTCAACGATTCTGTAGCAGCAGGTACGCTCACTTTTTCCGATTCACCGTTTGACGCCATTAAAGGAGCCGATATCATCCTCATCGCGGTAGGAACGCCGACGGACCCAGTAACAGGAAAAACAGATCTTTCCTATATCGAAGGTGCTGTTCGCGATTGCGCACCGTTTCTCAAAGCACATGCAATTTTGGTAACCAAATCAACCGTTCCGGTAGGAACAGGCGATTTCATCAAACAGACTTTGACATCCTTACATCCAGACATTCCATTTTCTATCGCCTCCAACCCTGAATTCCTGCGCGAAGGTTGTGCTGTTTCTGATTGCTTAAAACCAGATCGCATTGTTATTGGCTCGGATGATAACCATGCCAAGGATAGGCTGGCAAAACTCTATGAACCCTTTACCCGGCAAGGATACCCATTGGTTATTACCCATTTGCGCTCCGCCGAAATGATTAAATATGCAGCGAATTCCTTCCTGGCGATGAAAATCAGTTTTATTAATGAAATTGCGAATCTATGTGATGTAACCGGTGCCAGCATTGCCGATGTGGCCTATGGTATTGGCCTTGATCCCCGCATTGGCAGCACGCATCTAAAGCCAGGACCTGGTTATGGGGGCTCATGCTTTCCTAAAGACACCATTTCATTCAGCCATTTTGCACGGGAACATCAGCATCCTCTTACCCTGATTGAGGCCACGATTAAGGCCAACCATCACCATCAACATCACCTTGTAAATAAAATTATTCAGCAATGCGGCGGAAATCTACAAGGTAAAATAATTGCTGTCTGGGGGTTGACCTTTAAAGCACAAACCGATGATATGCGTGACAGTGCAAGTTTGGTGATTATCCCTGAATTAATAAGGCATGGGGCTACTATTCATGCCTATGATCCACAAGGAATGGCACATGCAAAAACCATGCTGCCTGCATCGGTGCATTTTGGCACCTCGCCTTTCGATGTTGCTACTGATGCCGATGCCATCGTGATTATCACCGAATGGCCGGAGTTTTATGCCGTTGACCTTACCCAATTACGTTCTATAATGAAGCACCCGTTGTTAATTGATTTGCGGAATGGTTTTAAAAGGCAAACAATGGTACAAGGTGGTTTTAATTATATGTGTATAGGTGAAGGAGCAACCCAATGACAAGACAAATTGCCGGTGTAACAGGTGAGTTTTTATTACAATATATTCAACGTATCGAACGTTTAGAACAAGATAAAGCCACAGTCAGCGAAGATATTAAGTCGGTTTATGCTGAAGCAAAAAACAATGGTTTTGATACGAAAATCATGAAGCAAGTTGTTAAACTTCGTAAAATGGATCCCAATGAGCGCGATGAACAAGAAACGCTTCTTGACATCTACAAGCAAGCAATTGGCATGATGGTCAATGAGATGGACGTCGAAGAAGCTTAGAATCTGTTATCTAAGGGGTTGCGATGGAGTCCACCAATCATAAAGCCTATCAAAAGCCATTATTAACGCGCATGTTTTCCTCAAGAAACATGCGCGAGAAGTTTTCCAGTGTTTTCTTTAAAGCATTGCCTGGCTTTAAGGATCGTTATTATTATTACATCGAAAAAGTCCCCCCATTATCCTTAGCCAAACGGCTGCTTTTTGTTCACTCCACAGAATATAAGCACGCTGAATTAGATATACACCTTCCACCGCATATCAAACGCTATATGCAGATGCGCGACCATGAGGTAGGAGACTCTTTAAAACCACATTATCAGGTAACCGAACATGAGAATGTTCTGTTTTTGGGACATACCGGATGTATCGTTGATCAAGCCACTAAAAATTGATCTTAGCCGATGGAGCCCGCCATAATTTTATAAAACCACGCCAGTTAAAGCAGATTGAAGGCTCTGCTGATTCAATTTATTTTTCAATGATCGGCATGAACCGCGGTCACAAACATTTTTACCATTTTTTTGAATATTATTTTCAGGCGCTATTCTATTTCCTTCATCATGTCTATAACGATTCACAACAATTAGTTATTGTGACGCGTGATGAGCTTGGAGCGGTGCAAAAAGAACTATATGCCGCCATCCATAAACGTTATCCACGGATAACATTTATGGCTATTTCTAGCGATCAAGCCCTTTATTGCCCTCATGCGTATGTATGGGAAAACGAAACTGTGGGTAAAAAGGGTGTCTTTATCAGCGCAGCCTATATGGCTTTCTTAAATGAAATTTTGTTGGATTATTATCAAACCCCAACGCTCACTACCTTGCCTAAGCGGATTTATTTGTCACGCAAACATACTAAACTCAGGCATATTTTAAATGAAGATGAGTTAATGCCTCACCTTATCCGCCACGGATTTGAAGTCGTGGCTCCTGAACAAATGAGCTTCAAAGAACAGTTTTCCCTCTTTCATCACGCCGAAATGATTGTTGCCATCCACGGTGCAGCCTTAACTAACCTCATGTTTTGCAAACCAGGAACCAACGTGCTCGAGCTTGCCTCTGCCGGTTATGGCTCGAACGATTTTTTATGGATGAGCGCCGTGCGTAAACTAAACCACGATATTCTCATAGGCGACCAAGAAATCAAACACCAACATTTCAGGCTAGATGCAGAATCATTTAGAGAACGACTGGACAGGTTCGTTCTGCATGAGACCGTGAGCAATTCCAACACCTGAAAACAAACTAGTGAAAATGACGGGATTTGGGGCGTCATCCCCGGGTTTTAGATGATTGGTAAGTCGTGCACAACGGAAGCTACCCCCCTCATGGCAGCGGCACGAGAACAAACACAGTACTATTCATGTCTGAATGATTAATATTCCCTAGTACGAATATAATCCACCAGTTCACGCAACACATCCGCGTATTTATTTTTACCAAAAACTTCCAGGTGCGACTTGGCCTGTTCAGTCAACATCCGCGCCTGTTCTTTAGCTTTATCAACGCCCATGAGCCTTACTAACGTTGCTTTGCCAATGGTTTTATCTTTACGTAATTTTTTGCCGGCCTTTTCTTCATTGCCTTCAATATCAAGCAAGTCATCGGTAATTTGAAAGGCAAGGCCAATATCATGGGCATACCATTTCAACACATTACGCATCTGTACAGAGGCGTTGCCTAAAATAGCTCCTGCCTCACACGACACGGCAAACATTTCTCCCGTTTTCATGCGCTGTAAGCGGGTCGTTTCCATAACATTGAGTTCTCGTTTTTCAGCCAGCAAATCAATAATCTGCCCGCCCACCATACCATTGCAACCAGCGGCTTTGGCGATCGATTTAATCAACGCAATTCGCACAGCGTGAGAATTATGGGTACTGTCATCCGCCAACACTTCAAACGCTAGGGTCAGTAACGCATCTCCGGCTAATAAGGCCGTTGCTTCATCAAATTGTTTGTGGCAACTGGGCATACCACGGCGCGTATCATCATTATCAAGCGCTGGTAAATCATCATGAATCAGTGAATAGGCATGAATAAACTCAACCGCCGCAGCCACTTGTAAAGCCGAACCTTTACTAACACCAAAAAGCCCTGCCGATGTCACCGTTAAAAACGGACGGAGGCGCTTTCCTGGAGCCAGGACCGAATAACGCATGGCTTCAAATAATTTACTCTCCATACCCGCTCCAGGGGAAGGCAATAGCTTGTCCATTTTGTCGACAAGCAGCTCTGATGTTTCTTGTAATGCCATTTCAAGTTGCGACACGTTAACATTCCTTATAAGAAATCACTTATTCATTTTCTTCTTCTTTAGATCGCACAACCAGTACCGAACAATTAGAATGGCGCACCACTTTTGCAGCGTTAGGGCCAAGAAGATAATCCTTGAGTTCTGGACGATGTGCCTGCATGACGATTAGATCGGCCTTAATTTGCTCGGCTGTTTTGATAACACACTCATAGACAGCGCCTTTAGCAATGATATGCTGAACACGCACATTATCTGGAATATTTTTTTTCACAAACGCATGTAAATCGCTATTCGCCTTTTTGACAATATCATCCACCGATGTTTTAGGAAAATATTGCTGTATCATCGACATACCATAGGAAGAGACAACGGTCATAACATGGAGAGTTGCGTTAGGGAACGCTATCATAAAATCCTTTACCACAGGAAGGGATGATTCCCATGAGGTCCGTTCTGTGATATCAATCGGATATAGGATTACTTTATACATACACGACATCCTTTACTTTCTGACATTGTTAGTCTCTGGCTGAAATATACTGATTCTCCGTTTCCGTTGCAACCATACTATAACTCCGGTCAACAGAATAGCAACGAAATAAATCCACAGGATATTGGGCTGCTTGTTCGGAATGTCAATGGCCGAAATAAATTCATCCTGTTGATATCCTGCTTCTTCAGCCTTACTTCCTACGGTAACATCTTTAATCACGTAATCACCGCTGCGCTTTGCTAAGGTCAGCCCAAAATCGGTCCATTGCTTTTTACCTTTAACACCTTCTTCCATCACTGGAATAGACATCACCACGGTTCTAAAATGACCGTCTTCTTCGCCATCAATTTGCTTTTTAACAATCAAACGAATCTGTGTATTCAGCGGGAGCGTACTTAAACTCTCCTCTAAATCATAAGCCGTCTTTTTGGTATAAGCAGGGAACACAATATCCATTGCCACCTTAGGGACACAGATCATAAAAGAAACCAGCAATAAGATAGCCGATTCGTACAGTTTGCTTTTAACGACAAAATAATTGAACGTAGCCGCAGCGAACAAGATCACCGCCAAACTTGAGCGAACAAATACCCACACCCCTAACCAAACACTGTCCACACCAATTAACAAAAGCTGCGTATCATAGACAAACAGGAAAGGAATAAGGATGGTTCGCAAACTATACATAAAAGCGATCCATCCCGTACGGGTTGGATCACCACCAGACACAGCAGCTCCGGCAAAAGACGCAAGCCCCACCGGCGGCGTGATATCGGCAATAATACCAAAATAAAACACAAACAGGTGGACGGCTACTGCCGGGATAATCATTCCGCCTTGCGCACTTAACTCGGTAATAACAGGAGCCATCAACGTGGCAACCACCACGTAGGTAGCCGTAGTGGGTAAGCCCATGCCTAAAATAAGGCTAACAACGGCAGTAAGCGCTAACATACCGAATACAGAACCATTAGAAAGAATTTCCACAATTTCAGTCATTCTCTGACCAAAACCAGTGAGTGTTACCGCTCCAACAATGATACCTGCAACACCGGTACCAACGCCAATCACGACCATGTTCCGAGCGCCATCGGTCATGCCACTGAAAAAATCTTTAACGCCTCGTTTAAGCGCTTTTCTGAGATCAGCTTCCTTTCTAAAAAATGCTCGTAAAAAACGTTGCGTCAACAATACAAACATGATACTTAAACTCGCCCAAAAAGCGGCGAGCTCTGGCGTCATTTGCTCAACCATCAATAACCATACCAACACGGATATCGGTAATAAATGATGCAGCCCCTTCTGGGCAATTTCCCAAAAACCAGGAAGTTGTTTAATTGGATTATCTGGATCATCCAGCTCTAATTCATCAAAGCGCGATTCATACCACATCAACAAAATATAAGCGGCAAATATCCCACCGATTAACCAGGGGAAATATGCGTCAGGAAAGCGATGTTTAAGCCAGCTAATTGCTAAATAAGTAGTATAGCAAAAAGCAGAAATACCCACCGACGTCATGGCAACGACCAACCAATAAAGTAACGAAGAAGAATGCCTGCGCTTCGTCAAAACGGGCATATTGTTCTTCACCGCTTCAATATGAACTATATAAAACAAAGCGATATAGGAAATGACCGCAGGAATAAAGGCGTTTTTAATAACATCCGAATAAGGGATGCCTAAATATTCGGCCATTAAAAAAGCAGCAGCTCCCATCACTGGCGGCATAATTTGACCATTCACAGAAGAAGCCACTTCTACTGCAGCTGCCCGTTCCCTGCTAAATCCCACGCGACGCATTAACGGAATCGTAAAAATACCGCAACTAACCACGTTCGCCACAGACGAGCCCGATATCATCCCCTGAAAAGCAGAAGCAATTACTGCCGCTTTGGCTGGCCCTCCCCTTAAATGCCCAAGGAGCGCCACACAGAGTTGAATAAAATAATTACCTGCACCACTGCGTTCTAACATCGCACTAAACAGTACATACACAAAGACAAAACTCACCGACACATCAATAGCAACACCAAAAACTCCCTCTGTCGATAACCACTGGTGTGAAGCCAGTTTTGACAGGGAGTTACTATGATGCGATAACAGTTCAGGCAGATAAGGACCAATGAATATATAAATCAGGAAGGCGATACAGAAAATCATCAATGGTGCGCCCAGACTTCGTCTGGTGGCTTCCAACAAAAATACTATTCCCAAGATAGAAACACCAATATCAACATGATTCGGCATTCCAGGACGCAGTGACAAATGGTTAAAATCGACAAACATATAAAGAATTGTCGCTACCGCCAGAAATGCAAACAACCAATCTATAACGGGAACATAATGTCGCGGCGAACTTTTGAAGGCTGGATACGCAAGAAACGCAAGAAAACTTGCAAAAGCCAAGTGCACATAACGCACATTGGTCGAATCAATAATAAACAATTGAAGATCATAGGGAAATGGCGAAGCAATCCATAACTGAAATATCGACCACATAAAAGCGATCGACATCATGATCATATAAACCAATCCGCGCGGTCGTCTGCCACCGCAATCATTTTCAACAACCAAATCGTCTAATATGAGCGTCCCCCCCAACTCGTCAGACTTCCTCAGCTGTTGAACCATAGAAAAAACCTTTTAAAATCAAGGAATAAAGGCAGAGCTATTAGGCGTGCGATGTCATTACATCAATTTCTTTTCTTTGAAGTAGCGGATAGCGCCATTATGCAAAGGAGCCGTGTTGCCTTCTTTAATCAAACGCTTCTTATCGAGGTTAGCAAAAACCGGGTGAAGCTTTTTGAAATCGTCAAAGTTATCAAAGACGGCTTTGACGACATTATAAATAACATCATCACTTACTTTTGCAGAGGTGATAATCGTTGCTTTGATACCAAAGGTACGAATATCATTCGGTGTTCCCGCATACATGCCTCCTGGAACGGTGGTCATCGCGTAGAACGGAGAATCTTTGATCATTTTATCCACCGCAGGTCCTTCAACATTGATCAACCTTACGTTACATAATTTAGAGACTTCCTGTACTGCACCATTTGGATGACCCGCACTGTAAATCATCACATCGATTTTATTATCGCATAAAGCGTGAGGCTGCTCTGACGCACGAAGCTCAGAAGCCAGTTTGAAATCTTTCATCGTCCAACCAAGATACTTCATTAGTTCTTGCATGGTCGCACGGGTACCCGAACCTGGATTACCGACGTTAACCCGTTTATTTTTAAGATCTTCTAATTTTTTGATACCAGAATCATTTCTAACCACAATGGTAAACGCCTCGGTATGAAGTGAAAATAATGCGCGCAAATTACGGTCCGGTCCTTGCGGGCTAAAGAAACTTGTACCATTATAGGCATGATATTGCCAATCTGACTGGGTCAAGGCGATGTCGAGCTCACCTGTGCGTAATGCATTAATGTTATAAATAGAACCGCCGGTTGATTCAACAGAGCAACGGATACCGTGCACTTTCGCCCGACCACGGTTAACCAGACGGCAAATGGCACCACCCGTAGGATAATAAACCCCTGATATACCACCGGTTCCAATGGTTACATAACGTCGCTCTTTTGAGGAATCACTTTGTTCCTGTTGTGCATCCGCACTAAAACTCATGACCGAAACGATTAAGGAGGCTACAGATAGCAATACCTTACGCAACAACGACTTCATATGAATCTCCGATATTAAATACCCTGGAATTACACTATAACATGCTTAATGTAACCCCGAGTCGCAAATCTTACGGCGAGCGCACACACTCAAAACCTTCCACTCAATCTATCATCTTCACGTAATCTTGACAAGCACTTCTCGCCACCTCGAACATCTTTTGCTTAAGTGGTGTATATCCGCCACATATCCTCACTCAAATGACGGCATTTTACCGAGGCAATCTGTTTTATACATAAGTGTATTTCCCATGATTTTTTATATTTAGGCTTGCAGACTTTCTGCTAGCCATGTTATAAACAATTATCAACGTTTGTTTTAATATTGAGGATAGGTCTCATGAAAGGAATTGAATTCAATAAAATAGCCGCTGCTATTTTGGTAACTGGATTGGTTATGCTGGTATGCGGTACCGTAGCTGAGGCACTTTATTTTAAAGATGAAGGCGGCGAAAGCGCAGAAAGCGCTACGCATACGGAAGCCAAGCGAGGTTTCCAAATCGCCGTTGAAAATAATGCTAGCTCTGGTGCTGCCAAAAGCGCAGAACCTGAGGTTCCTTTTGAGCAAGTTCTTGCTAGTGCCGATCCTAAAAAAGGTGAAGCGATTTCCAAAAAATGCACGTCGTGCCATTCATTCGATAAAGACGGACCTAACAAGGTCGGCCCAGCCCTCTGGGGTATTGTCGGCAGAAAACCTGGTGCCCACGATGGCTTCCCTTATTCGGATGCAATGAAAGGATTTACCGGTACAGCTTCCTGGGATTCAGCAAGTTTAAATACTTTCTTAACGAAACCACAGGATTATATCAAAGGGACCAAAATGAGTTTTGCTGGACTCAGCAAAGCAGAAGATAGGGCCGCGGTTATCCGTTATTTGGAGACACTAAAATAACTTTTAAGGATCCATTCACTCTTTATGGACGTTTCACTGTTTCTTAATTTCTTTTATAAGCATCCTGCCTATGCATGGGCGTTTTGTGGAACGTTACTGGTGTTTCTTGGCCTTGTCATCCAAACGTTCCGGGTGTGGTTTATGTCACCAGGAGTGGCTTGCTTGATCACCAGCGGCTTGATGTTCATTGGACTTGTGTCAGCTGGATCGTTATTAATTCAAGTATTATGTACGCTTGGGTTTTTGGTGATTATCATTGCTTGTTACGAGTAACCGCTGATTGCGTTCACATAACACGTTGTCTCTTACACCTCTTCAGGCTGCAAAAAACTGGTCACTCCCATCGCATGCCGCATGAAATAATCTTTGAGCGGATCAATTCGATTAACCGCACTTAAACCCATTCTTCTCAGCAAGGATAGCGGCAAATGATTATTTGAAAATAGGCGGTTGATTGCATCCGTTGCCAGCGTCATCGCCAAACTATCACCTTGCCTCAATCGGTGATAATCTCTCAGCACTTTATCATTGGCAATACTTAAGCCAACCAATTGCGCTTTATTTATTTGCTTAACTAAACAGGCTATATCACGGATACCTAAATTAAATCCCTGCCCTGCCAGTGGATGAACTCCATGAGCAGCATCACCGATCAACGCCACACGGTTACTATAAAAGCAGCTTGCATACGCCAGTCGCAAAGGATAGGAAAAACGCTTACTATGCAACGATACTTTGCCTAAATAATCCCCTACCCTTTCCTGTAATACTGTATTAAACTCGGCTTCTGGCATAGTCAGATAGAGCGGAGCCACTGCCTCTGGTAATGTAAAAACAATTGAAGATAGATAATCTCCTTTCATTGGTAAAACAGCAAAGGGGCCATCGGGTAGAAAACGTTCTAAAGCCAAACCACCATGAGCCATTTCGTGTGATATCGTAAAGCTAAGTGCCGATTGTCGATACGGTACCACAATCGATTTAATACCCAACGCCTCCCTGAACTGCGATAGCCTTCCATCAGCCAGGACTGCTAATTCTCCACCAATCGTATTACCGTCTTCCAATGTCACGCTAACTTCCGACCGTTGATTATCCAGTTTGAGAATGGTCGTATTAAATTGGAAAGTTACCCAGGGATAGGTGGCTAGTTGTTTAAGCAAGCCTTCCTTAATCGAATCGATAGGACATATATATCCCATCGGTAACCCTTGTTTACTATTTTCAAAATGGATGGATTGGGGGGATGATTTATCAACAACGCGAATATCCAAGATGGGTTGGGCATCTTCAAACACATTTCCCCATACGCCCCATGATTCAAGCCACTGCGATGATCCAAGCGAAACCGCAAGTGAGCGTCCATCCTGAAAGGGTTTACGGTATGATGCTTCATCTTGTTTTTCAAGAATCACAATTGGTAGTCGCAAGGCTGCCATAGCAGCAGCAACAGCTAATCCGCTTAAACCGGCTCCGATAACAATGATGGGTTTGCGTGTATACATGTCTTTTTTTTAGGACATTTTATCAAAGGAAGCAAGCACCAATAAAAAAAAGGGCTAGCGAAGCTAGCCCTTTTAATTTCTGTAAAACAGCTCAGATTAGTGAGCAGCTTCAGCAGGTGCAGCTGGAGCAGCAGCAGGCTGTTCGCCAGCTGGAGCTGGAGCAGCAGCTGGTTGTTCACCAGCAGGAGCTTGCGCAGCGGCAGCAGGTTGTTCAGCAGCAGGCTGAGCAGCAGGAGCAGCTTGCTGTTCTGCAGCAGGAGCTTGTTGCTCAGCAGCAGGAGCAGCTTGCTCTTGTGCTGGTTGTTCAGAGTTTTGGCTATTTTCAGACTGACCACAAGCCGCCAAAGAGAGCAATACGGTCAATGCAACGAGTACTTTTTTCATAAGTATATCCTTATATTACCTTTTAAAACAAGACTTTCACCACCAGCCTACGCGGCCGTAGATTAAATCTTAAGTCTGATATTATCCGATAAAAAAATAAAATCAATACCTTATTTCTACCCCACCGTGAATTTTTAATTGTTTTTTCAATATATGCCTAAAGCCTGGCAAATCCGGCCTTTAGGTCACTTATTAAATCATCAGGATGCTCCAATCCAACATGAATGCGGAGGTAGGTTCCGATTTCTTTAAAACGCGAAGAAGTCACACTCCTTGCCGACTGAATATCAATATCCAAAATGAGGCTTTCATACCCCCCCCAGGATGCACCGATGGCAAAGTATTTCATCGGATCAACCATCTGCGAAACCGACTCGTGGCTGTGCTTTTCCTTCAGAACAAAGCCAATCAGACCTGATCCCCCCAGAAAATCCCTTTTCCAAATCGCATGTTGCGGGTGCGATGGATGCGGAGGATACCACACTTGCTCGACGTTAGGGTGATTGGCTAGCCAGTTGGCAACAAGCTGTGCTGATTGAAAATGTTTCTCCAAACGTACCGCTAATGTCCGTATGCCACGTTGAATCAAGTAGCAATCCGCCGGACTAATAGCCATTCCTGTACTTCTATAGGTTGCATAGAGTGTTTGGAAATGCTTTTCCTCTAGCGTGGTAATACTGCCAGCCAAGAGATCTGAATGTCCTCCTACATATTTTGTTAAAGCCTGGATAGAAACATCAATACCATGGCTGAAAGGTTTATAATAAAGTGGGCTCGCCCACGAATTATCGATCATTGTTATGATATTTTTTTCTTTGGCAATGGCAACGATTGCCGGAATATCCTGTACTTCAAAGCTCAGCGAACCAGGACTTTCTAAGAAAATCACTTTAGTATTTGGCTTGATAAGGTCTCTAATGCCTTCCCCGATCAATGGATCATAATAGGTTGTTTCAACCCCCAACCTTTGCAGGGTCTGTTTACTAAAACGGCGGGTTGGCCCATAGACCGCATCGGTTATCAAGACATGGTCCCCTGCACTTAAAAACGACAGCAACGCCAACGTAACGGCAGACAATCCAGAAGGGGTTAACAACCCATATTTTCCTCCTTCTGCTTCTGCAACGGCTGTAGCGGCGGCAAAGACAGTGGAGGTTCCAGTAATACCATAGCTATGATCCATCCCCTTTGCATCACTGAGGACTGGGTAAAAAGCCTCACCTTTCCCACCTTTTTCATAATCATTCAGGCTAGGAAACACAACCGTTGATGCCCTGACGATAGGTGGATTAACGGCGCCTTGTTGTTTGAGAGGATTTCGCCCTGTATGGACCAGACGTGTCTCATCATGCATAGATTCAAGCTCCTAAACGTTCGTGCCCACCATTTAACCAGATTTTACGAGGCAAAACAATCCTATACCGCATTGAAAAATAATTTGATATCGGTTAGGTTAATACGGATAATTGGGAACGAAAAATCATGGCATGGTCTACCACACAATTTTTGAGCTGTTTTTATAAGGCCGCGCGCGACTTAATTCTGCATGATGGGGTCGAGCATTCAGGGTATCTTTCGTTTCTGGCCCTGTTATCCTTTTTTCCTTTTCTGGTTTTCTTCGTTTCTGTTTTAGGGGCCATCGGCGATACCAGCCTTGCCTACTTGTTTATTGAATATGTCTTTGGCACAATCCCCCCCCAATTTACAGAGGCTTTACAGGCTAGAATACATGAGATACTTTCTGGGCCGCCTCAAGGATTACTCACCCTTGCTATCGTTGGCGCTATCTGGACGGCCTCGTCATCGGTAGAAGGTCTCAAAACCATTTTAAATCGCGCATATCGGGTAGGGACACCTCCCAATTATCTATTACGACGATTTTTCAGCATCATTGAATTTTTCTCTATTACCGTTGCCCTGTTCATTGCGATGGTTGCCTTTATCTTCCTTCCGGCCCTTTGGATTAAGATACATTCATTGCTGCATACGAATGCGTTTGATCTCACCGTCTCTACCATACGGACCCTAGTCGCTGGTTTTATCTTATTCATAGGGATTTCTATCCTTTATTACATGCTTCCCAATTGCAGGCAACGCAGCCTTACCGTGCTGCCTGGAGCCTTTTTAGTGGTCATTGGTTGGTTGGGAGCGGCGAATATCCTAACCCTCTATATTAGCCATTTTCATCAGGTTAATATTATTTATGGAAGCTTGGGCGGTATGATTATTACGCTGCTTTTTTTCTATATCGTCAATATGATCTTTATTTATGGAGCTGAGTTTAATTATCATTTTGAACGCATGTTTGGCATAACACCCAACGAAAAAAAACTCGTTCCCGCAAACGAGACCCCAACTAAACTTGATAAAGATTCTCTTAAAAAATAACGATACATTTACCTTTCTTAAATGCCATCGCCCTTATAATAACCCTATGATAAAGTTAATTGCCATCATCCTTATTGCCTACAGTGCGCTCTGTCTGGGAATGTTTCTTTTCCAGAGACGCATTGTATTCCGCCCTGAAATAGCCATCATGAACCCCCATGATTTCAAACTCGATAGTGCTTCACGGCTTTCACTGGAAACCACCGATAGTGTAAAATTAACGGCTTGGTACATTGCTCCCAAAGGAACCGGGTATCCAACGATGGTCTATTTTCACGGTAATAAAGGCCATATTGGCGACCGTGCCGAAAAACTGCGGGCCTTTTCTCAACTAGGGCTAGGCATCTTGGCTATCAGTTACCGTGGATATGGCGATAGTAAAGGCACGCCTACCGAACAAGGACTTTATGAAGATGGCCGCGCCGCCTTACGCTATTTAATCCATAATCTTGCCTTGCCTTTGGATCACATTGTTATTTATGGTGAGTCATTAGGAAGCGGCGTTGCCGTGCACATGGCTACTGAATTCCCTGTCAAAGCCATTATGCTGGAAGCGCCCTATTCTTCGATTCTGGATTTAGCCCACGAAAATTATCCGTTTATTCCTACCAGCCTGTTGCTTCGCGATAAATTTTTATCCATCCGCAAAATACGTTCAGTCCACGCCCCCCTATTGATTATGCACGGAGCAGAAGACCAAACCATCCCCATCAAATTTGGTAAAGAACTCTATGGCGTTGCCAACGAGCCAAAGAAAGCCGTTTTCTTTGATCATTATCATCATACCGACTTTGAAATCGGTGTCTTAGCAACCTGCGTTAAACAATTCCTTCAGCACTATAAAGCGCTGCCGGAAGACACAATACAGCCGTAACCAACGCATTAGACTGTTTTGTTAAACCGGGTAATCACCAGGTAAAAAATGCCGGCTAACGCCAGATATGTAAGCAGATAGCACCACGCAACAGGATACTCGGTTCCCATCGACTTAATTCCAAAGGATTCCTCAACCCAAAGCCATAGGGGCCGTAGAAAATCAGTTAAGATCATGCCTAAGGGCAGATAGGCAACAACGACACCTAATTTAATTAAAAATTTGCTCATGGATTCATTCATCGAGAGAACCTCTTTTTCATGTCATATTACCACACGTTAGAAAAGGCATTGTGATCACACGTTCCTTTCCAACATTGAGGTTAATATAGAGTGGACGAACCCAAAATTAAAGAGGATTCATCATTGCCCATTTAGAAAAGAATTCATTATGACCTCAGGAAATCAGTTAGCATGCTCCTAACGACAGTTTGGCAACGACAGCATTTAATTTAATTAAACGTTTGCTCATTGTACTAAAGCAATATGGTGATGAATCATCATAAGGGACTCCACTAAAACTCCCGCCAGGACACCCCAAGGATAAAATGGGTGATATGCTCGTTATCCTTGCCAAAAGGCAAAATAATCGAACGGTATTTGACTACCTTGCTCTTTTCATTCACAAATTGGCCTTCTTCGGTCGTTGGCTGTGTTTTAGCCACCAAGGAATCAAGATGGTGGATGAGCTTAAATTTGGGTGAGGTCAGCATGTTGGCAATCACCCTCTCCCCGGACATGCTTTTACCAAGGACTTTGGCCAAACTTTCACCCATAAATTCAAAATAGTAGGTTCGCGTTCCCGCCTCTGTCACCGATATTTTGGCACATTGCTGCCAAATATCGGCCATGGCCCCAGAATTGAAGCTTTCAATCGCTGGAATACGCCCGTCTTTACACAAGCGGTTCCAATAATTCGATAATCTATCGTTTAAACGTTGTTCCACAGGCTTCACAAAAGGATGATTCGCTGCTATGGTATCGGTTCTTTGTTAATCTCACGTTAAATAGAGGATCTATTATGTCACACCTGAATACAGCAATCAACATACACCCCTCTGGTCACGATTATAAAGTGGCTGATATATCCCTGGCCGAGTGGGGACGTAAGGAAATTTCTATCGCCGAAAAAGAAATGCCAGGCTTAATGGCCCTCCGTGCCGAATATTCCCAAAGCAAACCGCTTGCAGGTGCGCGCATTACGGGTTGCCTGCATATGACAACTGAAACAGCCGTACTGATTGAAACCCTCATTCACCTCGGTGCAGAAATCCGCTGGAGTTCTTGCAATATTTTCTCTACCCAGGATCAAGCTGCTGCTGCGATTGCCGCTGCGGGTATCCCAGTTTTTGCGTGGAAAGGCGAAACCGAAGAAGAATATGACTGGTGTATTGAACAAACCATCCACGGCCCCAATGGCTGGACACCTAACATGCTGTTGGATGATGGCGGCGATTTAACCCAGATCGTGCACCAGCACTACCCGGACATCGCCAAACAGATTAAAGGCGTTTCCGAAGAAACCACTACCGGTGTGTTGCGTCTTTACGACATGGCCAAACAAGGCAAGCTTTGCATGCCGGCAATCAACGTCAATGATTCGGTTACTAAATCTAAATTTGATAATTTATATGGTTGCCGCGAAAGCCTGCCTGATGGTATTAAACGCGCTACCGGTATTATGCTTGCTGGAAAGAAATGCGTTGTTGCTGGTTATGGCGACGTGGGTAAAGGCTGTGCAGCAGCGCTGCGTGGCCAGGGTGCTCGCGTATTGATTACCGAAATCGATCCTATCTGCGCCTTACAGGCAGCGATGGAAGGTTATGAAGTACTCACCATGGAAGATGCCGCTCCTATTGCCGATATTTTTGTAACGGCCACTGGAAACTTTGGCATTATTACCCTTGAGCATATGCGTGCGATGAAAGATCAGGCCATCGTCTGCAATATCGGACACTTTGATAACGAAATCGATGTGGCATCCCTGCAGAACCTGCGCTGGGAAGAAGTCAAACCGCAAGTAGACCGTATCTTTTTTGCCGATGGCAAGTCAATCATCCTGTTGGCAAAAGGCCGTTTGGTGAATCTTGGGTGTGCAAAAGGGCATCCTTCATTTGTGATGAGCACCTCCTTCACCAACCAAGTACTGGCTCAATTAGAACTCTGGAATCATCATCATCAATATGAGAACAAGGTGTACACGCTTCCTAAACATCTGGATGAAAAAGTTGCATGGCTGCATTTAGAAAAATTAGGTGTCAAACTCACGACTTTGTCTGAGGAGCAAGCATCGTATATCGGCGTTAGCCCACAAGGCCCATTCAAGCCGGATCATTATCGATACTAAGATTGCTGAGTATGACGGAGTGTGGGAATCCAGCGCAATACTGATTGCGCGACCAGCGCAATTCCTTCACTTCCGTGCCTGAATCACAGTAGTATGGAATTTTGCTAGTCGCAAAATAGTGTTGCGCTGGATCTCCAGCCCATTACGCTTACGCTACATGGGCTGAAGATGACGGAGAGTCGCGTGGAATCCAGCACAACACTGATTGCGCGACCAGCGCAATTCCTTCACTTCCGCGCCTGAATCACAGTAGTATGGAATTTTGCTAGTCGCAAAATAGTGTTGCGCTGGATCTCCAGCCCATTACGCTTACGCTACATGGGCTGAAGATGACGGAGAATCGCGTGGAAATCCAGCGCAATTCATTCGCTTCGGTGTCTGAATCACAGTATTGCAGAGTTGCACTTCAAAAAAATAGACGTTAGACTAATTAAATTGCCTGAGCATCGGGTATATCTTAGTATCGATATTGATCAAAAAGGTCATTTGGCCTTATCATTATTGATATAAAGATTGAGTACATTTAGGGGGATGGTTGAGTGTATGGGGATAGCGTTTGTTGCGCTGGGAGCGGGCGGTTTGATGGTGGGTGGACTGATTGGTTTTGCGGCCAATTATCTATTGGAGCGAATCAAACAATCGCCCTCAGTGCCGTTTTTGCCAAAAGGAAAACATAATCCTTTCGGTTATGTCATCTGGGATATTAATGAAAAAAAAGCGCAGGTAATTAATCTGCACACGCTCCTGCATATCATTACCCCCATTCGATCATTGGAACAATTAGCCTCTTATTTTTCAGGGGCAGACCAAAGCCATTTCCTGCAAGCCTGCCAGGATTGCATCGTCAAACAGCATAATTTCAGTATGACGCTGCAAACCTCCATCCAGGATCAAAATCGTTTTGTCGATTGTTATGCGCATCTTGATTTTACTGACATTGGCAAACCTCACCAAATCACCTTTTACTTCTGGGAAGTCACGCCCATTATCGTGCAAGACCAGGAATTACAGCGCCATCACACGACATTGCAGCAACAGGCCGAACATTACTTAATGCTGGCCAATGCCGCCCCCTTCCCTATGTGGCAGCGCAATGAAAATCTGGATATTACCTTTTGCAACAGCAGCTATTGCCAGGCCGTCGATTACCATATAGGTGGCACTTCCGAGGAAAAACAAGCCATACCCGAATTATGCCGGACCGGCAGGCACTTAGGGCAAAAGGCTCTTGCCAATAAAAAGACAACCAGTGAAAACCATCACGTTATCATTGAAGGAGAACGTCGGCTTTTTTCAATTATGGAAGTGCCCTCAAGCGATTTCTCCAGTCTCAATGGATATGCCATTGATATCACCGCACAAGAAGTTTTAACAAACGATATTAACAGCCATATCAAAGCACAATCGGATTTTTTTGAATCGATGACCAGCGCCGTTGCCTTATTTAGCAGCGATACACGCATTCAGTTTTATAACCATGCTTTCTTTGCCTTATGGGGCTTAGATGAACAATGGTTGGCAACCCATCCCACTTATAGTGAATTTTTATCCAAATTACGCGATGAACGTAAATTACCAGAGCAAGCGAATTTCCTTATCTTTAAGGAAAGCCAGCTTAAACTTTTTGGCGAATTAACCAGCCCTCATAATGAATTTTATTATCTTCCCAACGGCAATACGCTTCGCGTCGTTGCTATTCCCTATGCTATGGGCGGCCTTATTTTTACCTATGAAGACCTCACTGAGCGCCTTGCCCTTGAGCGTTCGTATAATACCTTAATTGAAGTACAACGTACCAGCCTTGATCACCTCCAGGAAGGGGTATCCGTCTTCGGTAGTGATGGTAAATTAAAATTATTTAATCCTGTCTATACCAAACTGTGGAACCATGATCCAGAATGGCTTCTTACGCAACCTCACGTATCCGAATTAGTTGAACGCAGCAAAGATCTCTATGTGTACAACACCGATTGGAATAGCTTTAAAGAACATGTTATTTCCTTCATCAATCTCTCTCAACCACGCGAGGAAATTATCGAAAGACGTGACGGCAAAGTGATCCGCCGTTCAGCCTCCCCACTTCCAGATGGCGGCAGCATGTTCAGTTATGTGGATATCACCGATTCGTCCTTACTCGAACGCAGCTTGCGCGAACGCAATGAAGCATTAGAAGAAGCCGATAAAGTGAAGGCTGAGTTCCTGGCCAATATTTCCTACGAACTGCGCACACCACTGACTACCATCATTGGCTTTTCAGATATGTTACTGCAGGGCATCCACGGAAGCATGGCAGCTAAACAGCATGAATATGTAGAAGATATCCGCTTTTCTTCTCACTATCTGTTAACGCTGATTGATGACATTCTTGATCTTACCTCCAGTGATGCGGGCCATTTAAAACTCGATATGACCCATTTTGATTTTTATCACACCATGCAAACGGTTGAGCCTATGTTTAAAGACCTCACCCAGCGCCATCATTTGACGTTCCATTTTGATTGCCCTGCTGATATTGGCTTTATAGAGGGTGATGAGGGCAGAATTACCCAGGTGCTCGTTAAATTACTGCATAATGCTGTTTTTTATAATCAACTGGGTGGCCAGGTATCGCTTGGCGCTAAAACAACCCACGATCATTGGATTGAGTTTTGGGTCGAAGATGGTGGCATTGGCATTGCCCAGGATGATATACCTCACCTCTTTGACCGTTTTTTCCGTTCCAGCCATGCCAAGGTTTCTGGCGTTAAAGGAACGGGCCTTGGCCTTTCAGTGGCTAAAAACATTATTGACATGCACGGTGGTACGATTACCATTACGTCAACATTAGGCCAGGGCACGTCCGTTACCTGTCGTTTGCCACGTCAACATCAACAACGCGAACCGATTAAACATGACGCATAACACGATGATTTTTAATGACCAATCTTCTTTGGAGCAATTTGCTGTTGAGTTCGGCCAATCACTGATACCTGGTGATGTGGTTACGCTGGAAGGTGATTTAGGCGCAGGCAAAACCACGTTTACACGGGCGCTTTTAAGAGGCATCTCCAATCACCCAACACTTGAAGTTCCAAGCCCTACCTTTAGTCTAGTCCAAACATACCAAACACCCAAAGGCGAGATCTGGCATTTTGACTTGTACCGTTTAGAAGACACGCAGGAAGTGTTTGAACTTGGCATTGAAGAAGCCCTTGCCAATGGTATTGCGATTATTGAATGGCCACAGCTTATCGAAACGTACCTCCCTGCTCATACCAAACGATTACATATTGAATGTGGCGAAGCCCCACATACCAGAATGATAAAATTTTAAATTATTGATTGCCTGTAACCGTGGTTTGCCCTTTAATAAGAGAATCATATTCGCTCACACAAGCAGACATTGCCCTATGACCCGAGATCAACTTAAACATGAATTCCTTCACCAACATGGCTGGGGACACGCAACGCGTATCTGCGTTGCCGGTGATGCCTCACGGCGTTCTTATGAGCGCTTGCTTCTTCAAGGAAAAACCAGGATATTCATGGATGCACCGCCTCCTGATGAATCGGTCATTGAATTTATTCAAATTGACCATTACCTGGCTGGCCTGGGACTTCATGTTCCACAGATAGAAGCCATTGATGAATTAAATGGATTCCTTATCTTGGAAGATTTGGGCGACCTACCCTTTGGCCTGGCCATAAAAGAACCACATAACTTTGACGAATTGACACTCTATCAGGGGGCTGTGGATGTATTATGCGTTCTCCACCAGGGGGCGCCATTGGCTTCGTGTTCCGGGCTTGGCAATCAACAACTATTAAAGGATTTGGCACAGCTTACTGATTGGTATCTCCCCTCATTACTCAAACGCCGCCTCACCGAATCGGAATTAAAGCAGTTTCATGATTTATGGATGCCTTTATTTGATGTGTGCCGCATTTTACCAGCAGTCACTGTCTTACGTGACTATCATTCACCCAACTTAATGTGGCTGCCTCACTTAGAAGGCCTCAACCGCGTTGGGGTCATTGATTTTCAGGATGCCGTCATCGGCTCTCCAGCATTTGACCTTGTCTCGTTGCTAGAAGATGCTCGCCTTGACTTGCAACCACAAACCGAAGGCATTTTGCTTTCACATTATTGCAGCCAGATGTCTGGCCTTTCTAAAGAGCAGCTTTACCTTGAGTACACCATTTTTGGCGTCCAGCGTAATTTAAAAATACTCGGCTTTGCCTGCCGCAAATTGATGAATGAACAGAATCGTAATTATCTGCATCTTATTCCGCGCATGTGGCGTTATTTGACTCGCGATTTGGAGCATCCCAATATGGCCGAATTAAAACGCTGGCTGGATGATTTATTGCCGGTGACCTCCCGGCCGCTTGATATTCTCATCAATCGCTATGAAGAGGCCAACCATGGATAATATCCCCACCCAAGCCTTTATTTTTTCGGGCGGATTTGGATTGCGTATGCGACCCATTACGCTGACAACCCATAAATCGTTGATCAAGGTAGGAGGAAAACCACTACTTGATTATGCCATTGATAAAATGGCCGCCTGCGGTGTAACCGATATCCATGTGAACACCCATTATCGCGCAGACGATATCTTGCATCATTTAAAGCATAGGCAGGAACACGATCCTGTTCCACGCTTTCATATCTCTTATGAGCCCGAATTACTGGAAACCGGTGGAACCGTAGCCTTGGCACTGCCAGAGCTACAGAACCAGCCTTTCTTTACACTTAATCCCGATACACTTTGTTTAGATGGAGCAACGCCTGCACTCCATCGCCTTGCTAACGCATTTGACCCTGACACCATGCTTGGAATGCTCCTTGTGCATCCTGTAGAAAAGGCCATTGGCTATCCCGGCAATGGCGACTTTGGCTTACAGAACAACCAGCTCTATTTTCCCAAAGAAAAGAACGAAACATTACCCTATGTCTATACCGGCATCGGTATTTTCCATCCTCGATTATGGCAACAAATCGAACTACCTACACCACCTTATTCCATCAATCATTTTTTCAAAGCCCTACGTGATGATGATGATATCATCCAGCATATTTACGGACTGGTACATGATGGCCAGTGGCTGCATATCGGCACACCAGAAGAATTGGACGTTGCCCAATCATTCATGGCTCATGAAACGGCTTATGTGAGCAAATAATAAAAACAGATTGGCCCGCAGTATCGTTCTTAAACATTTAACCACTTATCTGCAGATCAAAAAAAAACCGGGGAGCTGGGCAGGCATAAAACTCTCCATAGCTTGTTTATTTAATTATCGCATAAAGTGGGAAATAAGAGACATTTCTAAATCCCACCGCATGGCCACAACATACCGTTTAGGGAATAAGGCACAGATACGTTTAAAACTGAGATTGATTAGTAATATTCCTGCAGTGGCTTCACCGACATGGCTTCCTGGCCACGTGAACCCAGTTCTTTAATGGCCTGGGCTACGGCTACGGCACCTGGAATGGTGGTAGTGTAGGAAATTTTATTGACTAACGCGCTGCGACGGATACTCATGCTGTCTTCAATGGCTTGTGCACCTTCAGACGTGTTAATCACTAAATTTACCGCACCATCTGCCATCAGATCGACAATATGTGGGCGACCTTCCATGACTTTATTCACACGGGTTACTTGAATACCAGCATGTTGGAGATGATCTGCGGTTCCACCAGTTGCAATGATTGAAAAACCAAGCTCTTGGAACGAACGTGCAATCTCTGTCGATGCAGGTTTATCACTGTCTTTGACAGAGATAAACACCGTACCTGTAGACGGTAATTTATTATTACTACCAAATTGCGCCTTGGCAAAGGCAAGACCAAAGGTTTTATCAATACCCATCGCCTCACCGGTAGATTTCATTTCTGGGCCAAGCAACACATCAACACCAGGAAAGCGCGCAAAGGGGAATACCGCTTCTTTAACACTGACATGGTTGAGTTTCTTTTCTTGGATATTCATACTCGCCAGGCTTTCACCGAGCATCACACGGGTAGCCAGTTTCGCCAAAGGGATACCAATGGATTTTGCTACAAAAGGAACAGTACGGCTGGCACGCGGATTGACTTCTAAAATATAAATATCTTTTCCTTTAACAGCAAACTGGATATTCATCAAGCCAACCACATTCAGTGCGCGCGCTAACTGTTTGGTTTGGTGTTTGATTTCTTGGATCACATCCTCACTTAATGAGTAAGGAGGAATCGAACAAGCCGAATCACCCGAATGGATCCCCGCTTCTTCAATATGTTCCATAATACCGGCAACAAAGACATCCTTGCCATCACACAGCGCATCCACATCAACTTCAATTGCATTGGTGAGGAAACGATCCAATAACAAAAGTCCCCATTCAAAATACTCGCTGGCATTTTCCAGGTAACGGCGTAAGCCTTCTTCACTATGGATAATTTCCATGGCACGGCCACCCAATACATACGAAGGCCTGACGACCAGCGGATAGCCAATGAGTACTGCTTTTTCAAGCACATCTTGTGCATGATATCCAATATCATTTTGTGGTTGCTTCAGATTGAGTTCCTGCAACAAATGCTGAAAACGTTCGCGATCTTCCGCTAAATGGATTGCATCTGGCGAAGTTCCCATAATAGGAATACCGGCATCTTGCAAAGCACGCGCCAATTTTAAAGGTGTCTGCCCACCAAACTGGACAATCACACCTTTAAGCGTTCCTCGTTGCTGCTCTAATTGTGCCAGCTCAATAACATCTTCAGCGGTAAGTGGCTCAAAGTAAAGGCGATCCGATGTATCGTAATCGGTCGAAACGGTTTCAGGGTTGCAATTCACCATAATCGCTTCAAAGCCAGCATCACGCGTAGCATAGGCTGCATGGACACAGGCATAATCAAATTCAATTCCCTGGCCAATACGGTTAGGTCCGCCACCTAAAATAATCACTTTGGTACGGGCGCTGATTCCGGCTTCGCATTCAGCCGGATGCGTACCATCGCCTTCATAACAACTATACATGTAAGGTGTTTGTGATTCAAATTCTGCGGCACAGGTATCCACCCTTTTATAGACAGGCCTTACCCCAAGTCCGTGACGGCGTGCGGTAATTTCTTGAACCGATTCACCCGTCAATTTAGCCAGGCGTGCATCCGAAAATCCCATTTTTTTAAGAGCATGGAATCCTGGTGCATCGTGAGGCAATCCCTGTTGCTTTACCATATTTTCGGTATCAATAATATGCTTAAACTGCTCCAGGAACCACGGATCAAAATGGGTAATGTGATGGATATCATCAATGGACATACCAAGGCGGAAGGCCTGGGCAACATAGCGTAAACGTTCAGGATAGGTTTTAGCCATGACCGCTTTGAGCGCTGTAATATCACCATTTCCGGGAATGTCGATTTCGTCAAAACCAGTTAATCCGGTTTCCATCGAGCGCATGGCTTTTTGGAATGATTCGGCAAAATTGCGGCCAATAGCCATCGCCTCACCGACTGATTTCATCGAACTGGTTAATTCGCGATTTGTACCTGGGAATTTTTCAAAGGTAAAACGAGGTATCTTGGTAACCACATAATCGATAACCGGCTCAAACGAAGCAGGTGTCACTTTGGTGCAATCATTGGTAATCTCATCCAGCGTATAGCCTACAGCTAGCTTAGCCGCCACTTTAGCAATGGGAAAGCCTGTTGCTTTCGACGCAAGGGCTGAGGAACGCGACACGCGTGGATTCATTTCAATGACCACTAACCGTCCATCCTCTGGATTCACGGCAAACTGTACGTTTGATCCTCCAGTATCCACACCAATCTCGCGTAGTACGGCAATGGAAGCATCGCGCATGCGTTGATATTCTTTATCGGTTAATGTTAATGCGGGAGCAACGGTAATGCTATCACCAGTATGCACGCCCATAGGATCGACATTTTCAATTGAGCAAACGATAATGCAATTATCAGCATGGTCACGTACGACTTCCATTTCAAATTCTTTCCAACCAATCAGAGATTCATCAATTTGAATTTCATGGGTAGGCGAAGCCTCTAGACCGCTTTTAACGATCATTTCAAATTCTTCACGATTATAGGCTACTCCACCACCAGCACCACCTAACGTAAAGGATGGTCGGATAATGGCAGGCAAACCAATATCTTCTAGGGCTTTCATGGCATCGGCAAATGACTGCACCACCGTATTGCGCGGGCACTCTAGGCCAATTCTCTCCATGGCATCTTTGAATAATTGACGGTTTTCTGCCTTTTCAATGGCCTCGCATGAAGCACCAATGAGGGTTACCTTATATTTATCTAATACTCCCAGACGATGCAGATCCATCGCACAATTAAGGGCCGTCTGTCCACCTACGGTCGGCAAAATGGCATCCGGACGTTCTTTCTCAATGATCTTGGTGACAATCTCAGGGGTAATAGGCTCAATATAGGTAGCATCGGCAATATCCGGGTCCGTCATAATCGTGGCAGGATTAGAATTGACGAGGATAATACGGTAACCATCTGTGCGTAGGGCTTTACATGCCTGCGCACCAGAATAATCAAACTCACAAGCCTGGCCAATCACAATTGGCCCGGCACCTATAATCAAAATGGATTTAATATCTGTACGTTTTGGCATTGGCTTTACGCCCTTTTTTTAGTTAGCTCCAAAGAGCGATGGGTTTGCATATTGTCAATAAAACGCTTAAATAAATAATCACTGTCATGAGGACCTGGCGAACTTTCCGGATGATACTGCACCGCAAAAATAGGCTTATCCTTCACCCGTAAACCTTGTAGCGTGTTATCAAACAACGACACGTGGGTAGCAATGACATTAGCTGGTAAACTTTCATGCGTCACCGCAAAACCGTGATTCTGGCTGGTGATTTCTACTTTACCAGTTTCCAAATCTTTAACAGGATGGTTGGCTCCCCGATGTCCCTGGAACATTTTTTCGGTTTTAGCACCCAGGGTTAACCCCAATAATTGATGCCCTAAGCAAATACCAAAAATGGGCAGGCCTGAGTCAATCATTTTCTTGATTTGAGGAATAGCATAAACACCAGTAGCAGCAGGATCTCCTGGGCCGTTCGACAGGAAAATACCATCTGGATGATGCGATAAAATCTCTTCTGCACTGGTGCGTGCAGGAACCACAGTCAGGCGGCAACCGACCGCACTGAGGTGACGCAAAATATTTTGCTTGGCTCCATAATCAACCACGACCACATGGTACGAATCATCTTCGCGCTTAGGATAACCTTTGCCATCAACCCAAGTGCGGGAATACCATTCATATTGTTCTGAACAAGATGCGCCTTCTGCAAGCTCGGATCCTTTAAGGTTCGGTGTGTCTTTTGCTATTTGTGCCAGTGCTTCAACGTGAATATTTTCACCTTCACTAACAAAGGCAATTGCCGCATTCTGTGCACCACTTAAACGGATCTTCCGGGTCAACGCCCTGGTATCAACACCACAAATACCGGTGATGCCAATAGAGGTTAGCCATTCACCAAAATCAAGTTGATTTCGATAATTAGAAGGTTGGGTAACCGTCTCGCGCACAACAATACCGCGAGCAAGCGATTTATTAGACTCAACATCCTCTTGATTTGTACCGACATTCCCAATATGAGGAAAGGTAAAAACAATAATCTGCCCTGAGTAGGAAGGATCTGTAACAATTTCCTGATACCCAGTGAGCGCTGTATTAAAACAAAGCTCGCCAACCGTAATCCCTTTAACGCCTAAACCATAACCATAAAAAACAGTTCCGTCCGCCAAAACGATGGCTGCGTTAATCTTTTTTCTAATCGCTTGGTAATTCTGCTCCTGCATTTTCCTTGCTACTTCAAAGATTGAACTTATTGTTTTACAGTAGGTTGAGCATTTGCTGGAGCATGTGTCTCAGCAGATTTGCCTTCACCTGAAGTGGCTGCTTTTTCTTCGGCGGCAGGTTGAGCCGCTGAATTATCAACATACACAATAGCCGCACCATTCGTCAAATCTTCAACGTATTTTTGAATCGCTTCCTGACGAAGTTTGCGTTCAATCGCTGGTTTTGCTTTATCATAAGCAGGAGGAACAGCCTGGCGACGATCTTGGAGATAAATCACATGCCAACCGAAATCGGTTTTAACCGGACCAGAGATTTCACCTACTTTCATCCCTTTGACGGCGTTAGCAAATTCTGGCACCATGTGTTCCGGCAAGAAATAACCTAAGTTACCACCACGAACACGGGTAGAATCAATTGATTTCTCACGAGCCAATTCAGGGAATTTTGAACTATCTTGTTTGAGTTGTTCAATAGTTGCTTTTGCTTCTTCTTCACTTTTCACCAAAATATGGCTAGCGCGGAATTCTTCTTTCTGACGAACGTCTTGGACATCTTTATCGTAGAAGGCGCGGATTTTTTCTTCTGTTACCAATTCTTTTGCTTTTCTCAATACATATTCCTGAGACACGACACGATTGGTCAATGCCTTAATCTTTTTCTCGACTTCAGCATCGTCTTCTACTTTTGCTTTTTTTGCTTCAGCAACCACTAAACGTTGAGCAATGGCATCCTTTACAAGGGCCTGCTTCACGCGAGCATCAAGAGTGTCATATTGAATTTTTTGGCTATCTGGACCATTTTGCATCAATTTAAGCATTTCGTTATAAAGATCATCTTCCGTCAATTCTCCACCATTATAGGTAGCAAGCACGCGTTTTGCATGACCAGCATCAGACTGCTGTGCTCCTTTATCTTTGCAAGCGGTAAAAGCCAGTGTTGAACATAAAGAAAGAGCAACAAGATAAGAAAGAGAGGTACGATTCATATAAACCCACTATCAAAAGTTTCAAAAGTGAACCAACGCAACAACGTAACGTTTTGGCAGCACACAACATGCCTTCACTAAAGCCTGTTGTAGTTTGCCTTCTTTCTTATGTGCTGTCTAGTGTTTTTATTGGTCATAGATAAAAATTATAGCCAAGCGGAAGGGACCAAGGCCTTAGGCAGATAAAGAGGATGCGCAGGCTCACCGGATTTGTTAAGTTTTAATATCTTCGCCTTGACTTTTTCTCGCAAGAGCATCTCCTTCACAAACTGGCCACGATTAACAAATAACCCATGCTCTCCCCAGGCGCAAATCACTTCACTGGCTTTATTAGCAAAGAAACGGATAGCCTCATTATTTTTAGTGCCAATCGGATCTACTGAAGCACGCATATCTGAAGGGTCGGTTGCTCTAAAGGCAAAAATATTCGTAACCACCATATACCGATAACCACTATCGATGGTCCGCATTTCGCAACGATGGACCGTAGGATCGTTAAAGGCTTCATTGGCTGTAGACGGATTGAGCATAATAAAATTCATCATGCCATCGCCTTTACCAAAGTCGCGAACTAATGAATAACGATATTTCATGCAATCCGAAAAATCGGCTTCACTTTTAATGGCGGATGTTTTGATGTCCATGTTTCCCTCTTTTAAAATTGGCCAAATCAGGCCGCATTATCCGCACGTATATTAACGGATAAACTGTATTTTTAAACCAGGGATTTTAATTATGATGTCAATCATTTACTGCCCATAGCCTTTCCCACGTCCCGATATCCTGCCAGGCAAAATCAATCTTGATGCAAGAACGGTAGGGCGTGTATTCGATAACCGTATGATCCAACGAATCGCGGGCTGCGGCATCTCCGATGAACGGCATGTAATAACGGGTCAAGTCCTCAAGAGCACGTTGGAGTGAAACAAGATAGATTCCGCAATTCCATAACCATTCATAGTTTATGTCCTGTTCCAGGAGACAAACATCCTTGGGTTTTTCAATAAAATGTTTAACATGGTTACTATCAACATGGTGCTGAATATAGCCATATCCTTGATCATCTGCGTATGTTTTACTGCCCCACATCACCCAGTGTCCCGAGTCTTGCGCCAACTGTGCCGACCGCTGACGAGCCTGATGAAATGCACGTTTATCTGTCATGACTAAATCAGAGGGCATCACCATCAATATTGGGTTTTCCTGCATGCGACCGTGTGCATATAAAACCAGACAAGTCGCCAGCAATGCCGAAGAGGTTCCCAATCCAACAGGTTCAAAAACACAAAAAGCGCTGCCTGCACCTACCCTCTTCAATTCAGCCATGACTAGATCCCGATAGGCTAAAGTCGATACCACCATAAACCTATCGTAATCCAGGAGGTTAATCATCTCTGCAAGCATCGACCGATGGGTAGAGAGCGCAAGAAAAGATTTGGGCAAAACAGATGACGATAAGGGCTTTAAGCGCTTACCTTCTCCTCCACACAGGATGACGGGAATAATAGGATTAACCAACACAGGAACACCATTGCAAAATGACATTACTATAATTGCCAAAACTACAAAATCAACCCCAAAATTAACTTATCGTTTTGGTAGCACCGCAGGTGGCACACCATTACCTGAGTTAGGCAACGGTATGGCAGGAGCCTTCAGTCCAGGCACAACCAAATTTGGTACAGGCTGGATGGGTTGCTGTTGACTTTCTGCAGGCGCCTCCTCTTTTAAGAATTGCTGCGTACGTTTCTCTTTAATATAAGCATCAATATCGCTAGCCACCAATTGTGTTTGCAACGCGTTAATCAGCCCCTTGCTCTTGACGATGATTTTCAGCAATTTTTGATCATCCGTTATAAACGAATATTGCGACAATATATTAACCATCCATTGCCGTACATCAAAGACGCAGGCAGCCACTCCCGATAAATATGGCAGCATATTAATTTTGAGATCCTTAAATTCAATAACGCCCTGAGAAATCGCTGCTTTTCCATCGATAGCATTGATCGTGGTGCTACCCGAATTCATCACTTTTTGTTTTAAACTCTCCAGGTCTTTCAGCGTGCCAATGGTTGGAAGGGTTTGCACGATGTCGGTAAGTGCCAACCCATCAACGGCACCATTCCTGAATGCAAATACCAAATTGCCGGTTAAATTAGCAATCACATCATACACACTCGCCCCTTGCGATTTATAGGCGCTACTCATGGTAAGCGATCCTTTTAGCTGCGGATAATAAAACAGCCAACCAAATAAAGGCGATGTATCCATAGCCTGCAACACCAACACACCCGATAAATACATTGGCCGGTTCATCCATTGCACATAGGTAACAGCACTGAATTTACCATTATTCGTATCGCCTTTGAAAGATTTAACCTGCAACCCATTACTAAACGCCAGTTCTGATTCAAAATTGGTGATTTTAGCCGCATCAATATCCACCTCATCCACCTTGAACTTTGCCTGACCGGCAAGTTTTGCAAGCCCTCCCATCATCAATTGCTTGCTTGACCAACGTTCTGTATAAGGCAAGAATGCTTTCTTATGAAGGATTTCTTCTGGTGTTTCCGGTGTTTGCATGTAAAAACTCGACCAGTCAAACTTTTTACCTTCCATCGTAAAATTAAACTGATGATTGACACCAATCGTATTAAGATGGCCTTCAAATCCAATATCGGTTTTATCTGACAATAAATCAAACTGCCCTACCCTGATCATTCCCGGCGATAAGGCAATATCCGTTTCTAGCTGTTTTACATTTTCACCATTCCAAACAGCATCACGAATCACGATATGGTTATCATTATTGACTGGAAAATGCTGAAGTTCTTTAACATAAGCAGGCTCAGCCTCAAACACCATTTGCTCACCAACGGATTTAATCCAGGATGCCGCTCTGGCTTGAAGTGCAACATTATCAAGGTTGAATTTTTGGAATTCTAGGTCTGTCAGTACATTAATGCGATTGCCATGCTTAATACTCACCACACCGGCAATCGTTCCGCCACCGACATTCACGGCCATATTCGATAATTTTAAATAATGCGGAATAAAACGAATATCAGTACGAGCATCAAAATCTTTATAGACATTTTCCGGCAACCATTCAGGCATAATACCCATAAAATCCAGAAATTCCGTAAAGGACTTTCCTTTTACTTCAGCCGATCCAGCAAATTCGGGCCGCACTTCATTGCGCGAAATCATACCAGTAATCGAAACATTATTATTTCCCGGCAACGTAAACGTCAGCGGAAATACGCCAATTTCTCCATTCACGATATCCGCTTGGAAACCCAAATCCGTTACCTTGTCTTTGTGCAGCGTCACTTCCTTAATCGAAATATCGATTAACCCTTTTAATTCACGTGGCAGGGAAACCATCAAACCTTTGAGCCACCGTTTATAATCAATCGTATCACCCAATAATTGATCAAGGTCGAGATTATCAAATTGAAGATCCGTTTCGGTATTAATAAGGCGTTTCCAATCTGCTTTAAATGATCCTTTTCCGTTCATTGCATCCGAATGGATCACCACATTTGTGAAATCGACTGAATTATGAGATGCCGCAATATCTGCTGCCACATTAAACGGAATAGGTTCCATTTTTTCGGCTTCAACCGGTTTCGGAGCTTGTTTTTTAGAAAAGAAGGACGAAATTTTAGGCTTTGATTTAGCAGCATCAGCCCCTAAAGACGGGCTGTTACCGGCAACACTCTTCTTAAACGCCGAAAAATAGGTTGTGAGATCATCCCCTTTAAGTTCGCCCGTTCCTTTAAATAACCAATTCCTGTCTTTGAATTCAACCATCCCTTTAAGATTAGATGCAAATGTTTTACCTGATACTTTAAACGAAACATCCGCTTTGTCATTTCCAACTAATTTATCGATATCAGCTTGGATGGATAAAAGCTGCCGTTCTTTTTTAAAAGAAGCATCCAGTGAAAAAGGCCCCATTAAACCCGATAAAGAAAGCGTACCATTCATGCTGTCAACGACTTCCACATGACCCGTAAGTTGGTCGGCGTAAAGTACGCGGCCATTCACCACATCAACCTTATGGAAAATATCACCTGAAGAACCACGTTGCTGCCAGTTTTGTGCCGAGAGAAAATTCCATTCACCGCGCTGGTTACGAATCAGACGGATAATCGGGTTTTTTAGGGTAATGCGATCAACTTGTAATTTTCCAGCTAACAACGAAACAAATGAAGGACGCGCCTCCAGCGAGCCAATTTCAACGAAAGCAGGGGCATTAGGCTCACCTAAGCCTTTAATCACAACATCATTAACCTCTACTTTTGGTATCGGGAAAAACTGGACATTAATACCCCTGGTTAAATCCGGTTTATGACCAGTAACATTCTCAATACGCTTGCTTATCTGTAATTGGTAATCATCCCAATTGATCAAAAAAGGCAAAATAAGCAGCCAACCCACTGAAAACAGCGCAAAGGCAGCGACAAACTTCTTTAACATTAGACCCAACCCTATCTGTTCAACACAATGGCGCCTCACCACGTAAGGGAAAACCTTGCGTTTTCGTTGATTATTCATATACTAACCTTATATGATGAACTTAGAAAACCATGATGTCAAACGTTAAACGCGAAAAACTTATTCCACCTGGAGGCGAAACGGAAGTCCTTCTACATAGTTGCTGCGCTCCCTGTTCGGGCGAGGTGATGCAAGCTATGGTAGAGTCCGGGCTGGATTTGACGATTTTCTTTTATAATCCCAACATTCATCCCAAAAAGGAATATGAAATCCGCAAAGATGAAAATAAGCGTTATGCCGATCAAATGGGTATTCCCGTTATTGATGCCGATTACGATGTTGAAAACTGGTACGCCCGGACCAAAGGGCTGGAGTGGGAGCCCGAGCGCGGCGAGCGCTGCACCAAATGTTTTGATATGCGATTTGAGCGCACAGCCCTCTTTGCCCATGAACATGGATTTAAAGTCTTTACCAGCAGCCTCAGTATTTCGCGCTGGAAAAACATGCAGCAAATTAATGAATGCGGCGTCATGGCCGCCAGCCATTATGATGACGTAACCTATTGGACCTATAACTGGCGTAAAAACGGTGGTGGTGAACGTATGTACACGATCTCCAAGGAAGAACATTTTTATAAACAGCAATATTGCGGCTGTGTCTACTCCCTCAGAGATACCAACCGCTGGCGTACCCAACAAGGGCGCGATAAAGTAGTGATTGGTGAAGAATATTATTAAACGCACTCTGCTCTACACCTCCTCCACTTATTAACCATAATTTTACCCCCTCACGTTACCCTCTCTAAAGCTAACCAGGTAAGCATATGACGGTAGAGGAAAAAGAACGGCTTCGGCAGATTGTTGAAGGACCCGAAGATTTATTCAGCGATGATTATCAGTATTACGATGATGATCGCGACCTATTGTCACAAATCAATTTTGATACAGACCAGCTCGGCAATAGCCAAAAAGAACGTGAATTATTCCGTTTGATTATCCGCTATCCAACCATGGATATTATTGGCAGAAATTATTTAATCAGGCTCGATAAGCCTCTTCCTCAATACAGTACAGAATTTGCTAAAGCCTACCAGCTGGTTGACTCACGTTCGCAGGAATCCATTTCCGCTTATGCCCTGGTTTTTCAAAAACAGCTTCCCATGCGCCTATCTGCGATATTGGGGCTGTCGCGTAAGAAAATCCCTAATTTCCATGTGATCTATGAATCCGGCATCGTCCCCCTGTCGCCCCATGGAGAAAAGCATTTCGTTGCCGTTGTCAGTAAGCCCAAAGGGCAGACATTGCACGACTATGTCAAACAACGCGGTCCGATTACTGAAGAATTTGTAATCGCGTCTATCCTGCGCCCACTTATATTTACTTTAAAAACCATCCACGCCTGTGGCGTAACCCACGGCAATATTAACCCACACACTATTTACCTGGATAACAATACAGAATGCTATCTGGGCGAATGTATCTCATCCCTCCCGGGATTTTCCCAACTAAGCTTCTTTGAGCCGGCTGAACGCATCGGCGTGAATGCTTATGCCAAAGGCGAAGATTATTCCTCCATTGATTATTATGCATTGGGCTTGGTGATCATTTCTACGCTTGTAGGCATGTCCGTTATTCATGAAAAAAGCGATCAAGAACTCATAGAAACGCGCCTCATTACCGGGACATTTAATTCACTCATTGGTTCAATCAACGTTTCAAACAAACTGCAGGACTGCCTAAACGGCCTACTCAACGACCGAAAAGACGCGCGGTGGAACAGCCAGCAACTTGAACCATGGTCTAAAGGAAAACGCTATAACCTACTCCCTTCTTCTTCCTATATGGAAGCAAGCCGCGCTATTGTTTTCAACGATCGGCAGTATTTCAACCGCCGCTCCATCGCCAATGCGCTCTATAATCATTGGGAACAAAGCCGTGAGTTTATTACCCAAGATACCCTGATAAAATGGCTAAAAACCAGTGTCGACTCCGAACAGATTGCGACATCGATTGAAATGATCCTAAAAATGGATGATCGCGATAAAAATAAATCGCATCACTTTGATTATCTGGATGCTATTATTTCGCGCTGTATCTCCCTGGTGGACACGCAGATTCCCATCCGTTTTCCTTTTCTTTCCTGTCACGTCAACGGCATGGGTGCTGTCCTTGCCTGTAGTTATTCAAACGGCAAACGTGAACACACACACATCATTACCGACTTACTCAGAGGCACGGTACTGGATATGTGGCAAGCCAGCCGTGATATTAAACTTCCTAACTATCAAAGCGCCGCATTAGGTATCCAACGTTCCCGAGAAATGCTTATCATGAAAGGCATCGGCTTTGGTTTAGAACGTTGCTATTATAACATGAACCCAACCTTGCCCTGTCAGGGACGTTCCCTAAAATTGGAATATGTTCTAACACTTGAAGAAGCGCTTCTAACCTTAGATAAATTAGGAGAAAGCAATCCTTCTCAACCACTTATCGATCGCCATGTAGCGGCTTTTATTGCCCACCGTCTTGAACTGCCCTCACCGATTGAGCTTAAAAAGATCATGGGCTATCCGGTATTGGCAAACGATGAAACACTGCACATCCTCTATTTGTTGGCTATTGCACAACGAAAAACGGATATCCGCAAATTATGTGGGCTTACCAATCACATGATTCAGCAGCTCATGAAAATTGTCACCAAACTTCACAGTAAGTCGCTTAAGAAAGATCTAGAAGCCCGTGCCCGCGCGGTTGCCGGTAGCGGCAGTTTGGCAGCCTTGTTTAAAGTAATGGCCGATGTAGGCACCCATCGCCGCGATACGCTTGGGTTTAAGAAGGCTTCGCAGTTTTATCACGTGCTAAATACAGAAGAGCGCAAAATTAATAACCAAAAAATCGTGAAAGCCGCCGGCCATCAATATGGTTTGCACTTGGCGCTCATGACCTCGTATTTATTATCGTTGATTGTGCTGCTGTTGTTATTTTCTAAATCCATTCATTAGGCAATCGGTTCAAAGGAACAGACATGGCAGACAAAAAAACAGCCACCACATTATCAAAGAGAACCAATGATAAATTTGGTTTGCTTGCCATCACAACCTTGACTACTGTAGGCCTCAGCCTGATTGCTGTGAGCAGTTATGGTTTTTTGTTTATGCTGCTGGCACTCATGCCAGGTATTGTGGCTTATTCGGTTGACAAAACCTTTAATAAATATGCCTCCAAATGTATTTGCACCATGAATTTTACTGGCTTCATGCCCTCGATTTTTGAGATATTCAATAGCCATGATCCTTCAGCTTATGGAAAAATCGTACTGCTGGATCCGTTGAACTGGCTTATCAGTTATACTGCTGCTTCGTGTGGATGGCTGCTGGTATGGTCAATCCCCCAAATTACCATGCTAATTTATATCTCTCGCTCCGACAGCCGGGGTAAGCGGCTTCATAACTCTCAGGAACGCCTGATCGAAGAATGGGGACAAGAAGTAACGGAAAAACAGCCTACTGCTTAGGCCTCCTCCCGGAGGAGGGGTGGGAAATCATCATAAGGCTCTTTTACATATTAATTTCAATAATTTGGCTTCACTTTAAATTACCACAGATGACAATAACCTGATTTTAAAGTAACATCTCAGACACCCAAGCTGGTAAAGCAAGGGTTGTTTCTCTTCACCTGTAAGGACGTTTTGATGTCGACCGTTATCATCATCCCAGCCCGTTTAGCTTCGACGCGCCTGCCGAATAAGCCTGTGTTGCTAATAGCCGGAAAGCCCATGATCGTCCATGTAGTTGAACGGGCACTCGAGGCCGATATTGGGCCTGTGCTTGTGGCCTGTGCCGAACGTGATATTGCCGATGCAGTACAGCATACTGGTGCTACCGCCTTATTAACGAATCCTAACCATCCTTCAGGAACAGATCGGATTTATGAAGCCTTACAATCCTATCCGGCTTATACGAAGGTTGAAACTGTCATTAACCTCCAGGGGGATTTGCCCACCATTAATCCCGATCACATTCGCTTTACGCTGCGTATGTTAAACGAACATCCTGAATGCGATATTTCTACACTGGCTGTTGCCATACCCCAGCATGAAGCAGAGGATCGACAAAATCCCAATATCGTCAAAGCCGTTATCCGTTTTAATACAGCGGATGCCAACAACGGCAAGGCGCTTTATTTTACACGTGCTTCAGCCCCTTGGGGCGATGGCTTGCTGTATCATCATATCGGTATTTACGGTTACCGTCGCGCAAGCCTGGAGCGTTTTGTTTCCCTGGCACCAAGCCCGTTAGAACAACGCGAACGGCTAGAACAATTACGTGCCCTTGAAAACGGCATGAGCATTCAAGTCGGAATCATTGATGGCGTGCCACTAGGCGTAGATACTCGAGCCGATCTTGAAAAAGCGGAATTATTACTCTCTTAAATCTTAACCTGACAAAAGGCTCTTTATGACTATTCACATCCCTACCAAAACCATCGATGTCACCGGCATTGGCCATGCCATTGTGGATATTCTGGCTTATGTCGATGAGCCTTTTATTGCACAGCAATCCTTAAGCAAAGGAACCATGACCCTGATTGACGAAGATGCTGCCAATCGCCTCTATGAAGCTCTACCAAGTTGCGTGGAAATATCCGGCGGATCTGCTGCCAATACCATTGCCGGACTTGCCGCAGCTGGTGGCAAAGGTGCCTTTATTGGCAAGGTTAAAGATGATCAATGGGGCGAAGTATTCCGCCATGACCTGGCCAGCCAGGGTATTTATTTCCCCAACCTTCCGGCTTCATCGGGATTAAGCACGGCTAAATCTTATGTGCTGGTCACACCGGATGCCGAGCGCACCATGCAAACTTATCTGGGTATCGCTTCCCATTTAAGGCAAAGCGATATCGACATGCAGACGATTGAACAATCGAAGATTCTCTATATTGAGGGTTATTTATGGGATTTGGAAACCACCAAAGCTACCATCAAACAAGCCTGTGCCCATGCCAAAAAATCAGGCACTCACGTAGCCTTTTCACTGTCGGATCCGTTTTGTGTCCATCGTCACCGCGAGGAATTTTTAGCTTTATGTACGGAGACGATTGATATTTTATTCTGTAATGAGCAGGAGATACTGGCCTTGTTTGAAAGCCAATCACTTGAAGATACCAAGCATCGCTTAGAGGATTTATGCCCCTTATCGGTGATAACACGTGGAGCCCAAGGTGCCTTAATATGCCAAAAGGGGCAAGCGCCTATAAGCGTGCCTTCACAAAAAATTGAGCACGTGGAAGATACCACTGGCGCTGGCGATTTATTCGCCGCCGGATTTTTATACGGGTATACGCAGGGCAAACCATTAACTGAATGTGGAACATTTGGCCATATAGCTGCTGGAAACATTATCCAGCAACTGGGCGCACGTTTAGGTAAAAAATTGATTTTAGCTTAACGACCGCGTTGCGTTTGAGCGGTACGACTGGCTAAAATTTCTTCCTGAAATTTACCATTTTCGATAGTGCCTCTTTCAACGCGTTCGCTTATATTACCTTTATTAGGACTCATATCCATTCTGTTAAGAATGGGTGATTTTTGTACGTCGGCCGCATACGTTTTAACTGGATCCGTTGCAGCGTCTTTTAAAACTTTTCCAACCCAATTAGCCATATCAAACCTCCTGATAACATTTAGATATTCCATTATAGACTATTATTAGATCAAAGTCAATAATATATTGCTAATATTACAAGGGTAATATTGATATTTACTTGAATAATACCCAAAACCCAAAGAAATTAAAAAAAATAGCCATACCCCCGTCTTGTTAATTCAAATACACAATTCCAGCATTAAGCGTTGATGCATAAAGTACCCACAATACGTAGGGAATCAGCAAGAGTCCGGCCTGCTTATCCAACCGCCAGAAGGATATAATGGTCATCATAATAGCTCCCAGTAACACCACGATATCCAGCAATCCTGCCAGTGGATTTCTGAGGCCAAAGAAAAGTACCGACCACATTAAATTTATAACTAACTGAAAAAAATACCAGTGCATTGCCCAATGGTGATATGGGCGTGGTCCCAATACAACCCAAACCCGCCAGCCACTGACTGCTATCATGATGTATAGTGCTGTCCATACCGGACCAAAAACCCATGCAGGTGGGTTCCAGGCAACCTTATTCAAGGTTGGGTACCAGCTTTGCACTGAACTGAACGTTGCGAAGCTTCCTATGGTTTGCACAACGATGATCAACGCTATAAATCCTATCAATGGTTTAAGTTTATGATTCATTTGGTCTTGGTACCTCTTCTGAGTTTTGAGTGCGGTATGCGCTATCGGCTATCCCTTTAGTGTTTTCTCCTGGACAGTAGATAAGCATCCCGTCCATAAGAATGGCATGATGACGACATGACAACCGTCTGATTAGGGCTTTTAAAACCCTAAGTCAGAGTAGCAACTTTTGTTGATGGTGGGAAGGGATTAAATCGCTCACGATTACGAACCAATATTTCTAGGTAATTGCACTGGTGATCGGCTTATTTCCTTAGTTGGAACCGCCTATAGTAAGGTAATAACGTGCATACCTTAACTCCCCAACCTTCAGGAGGGCTTTCTTGGCAACCACATCTGCAAGGTCACGCGTTGCAGTTGGACGCGTGGCTTTGGTAATGCAGATATAATTTTCGGCGCTTAATCCACCGGAAAATCCAACTAATCCTTCCCGGAAAAGGATACTCTAAGAAGAAGCATCCTTACTCGCCAACGGCTAACCCTTCCCGGCGAGGGTCTGCACCACCATAATAAATCCCCTTATCCCGAACAATACCATGAAGTCCACTGGTTAATTCGGTAATTTCCACGGGATGACCAAGGGACTGAAGTTGTCGCGACAGGCTGGTGATATTCGTACCTTTTTCCAACTGTACATTATCCCCTATCGTTAAAAAATGCGGCATGGAAATTGCTTCCTGGATATCCAGGTTCCAATCTAAGACCGCAATGATGGTTTGCAACACAAACGGGATAATCATCGCCCCCCCAGGTGAACCAATGGCCATATAAAATTCTTTGCGATGATCCTTGGTTGTTCGAAGCACAATCATGGGCGACATTGAACTGCGTGGGCGTTTACCCGGCTCAACCCGGTTAGCCACTTTATGCCAGCCTTTTTGTGGCTCAAATGCAAAATCCGTCATTTGGTTATTCAGCAAAAATCCACGCACCATCAAACTGGAACCAAATGCATGTTCAATGCTGGATGTCATCGAGACAACGTTTCCAAATTGATCCACAATGCTAAAATGGGTAGTCGAAGGAAAATCAAGGTTCGCCGATTCTTCACAGCGTGGGCAAATATCACCGGCAGGCGCTTTGTTCATACGGCGCTTTTCGTCAATCAAATGGGAACGTTGTTTTAAATAATCGGCATTCAGCAAATCAGCCGCAGCAGGAATATGAACCTTATCGCCATCCGCTAAATAAAGGTTACGATCCGCAAAAGCCAGACGGGTAGCCTCAGTAATCACATGCACTGCTTTGACTGATTGTGGCGACAAACTAGCCAAGTCGAATTGGCTTAAAATGCCAAGCGCCTGCAACACAGCGGTTGGCCCAGAGCTTGGTGCCCCCATCCCGCACACCGAATAAACATGGTATTGCATGCATACAGGCGCACGTTTAACCGCTTTGTACGAGGCCAGATCTTTTAACGACATAACACCAGGATTCACCGGTGACTCGTGGATTGCTTTGACGATATCATTTGCCAAATCCCCAGTATAAAAAGCACTGGCTCCTTTCTCGGCAATCAGCGTAAATGTATCGGCCAACTCTGGGTTTTTGATAAGTGTTCCTGGTTTTTTAGGTGTCTCATGCTTATCTAAAAAATAATGGGCTGTTGTGCGTATGTCTCCTAAATGCCCTTCTTTGCTAGCGACTTCATAAAGCCGGTCACTCACATTAAATCCGTCTCTTGCCAGTTTGATGGCCGACTCAAATAGCGTTGCCCATTTCACTTTACCATGTTCTTTATGTGCCAATTCGAGCATCCGCAACACACCAGGAACCGCAACCGACATGCCTCCTACCAATACATCTTCAAAGTCTTTTGGCTTTTGGTCGTCATTTAAGAACATCGTCGGCGATGCACGAAGTGGCGCCGTTTCACGGCCATCATAGGTTTCAATTTTTTGTGTGCGTGCATTATAAAACACTAAAAAACCACCGCCTCCAATTCCTGAAGCCTGGGGTTCAACAATATTTAAAACCATTTGCACCGCAATAGCGGCATCAACTGCGGAGCCACCTTTTTTCAAAATCTCCATTCCCGCTTCTGACGCTTGCTGGTTACCACTCACCACCATCATTTTACTGGCTTTAACGATATGCCTCTCTGTAATGGCACTGGCTCCCTCTGGCACGATTTCGTCAACAGCATATGATTCCGCCACAGGAAATAACATTGATGTCGCAGATATTCCACACGATACCAAACAGGTTATCGGCATCTTCAACCATTTACGCATCCTATCACCTCGACTAACACAGATTATTAAACAATAAGGCCGCACCCTAAAAGAATGCTTTACACACCCACAACAGCCTTTTAGAATATCCTTCATGACTCGATTTTTGCAAGCATTAAAAGATTATAATCATCCAGGGCTTCTACGCCTGTTTTTCTTGGGGTTTGCCAGTGGCCTTCCCTTACCATTGACCTTATCTAATCTTACCTTCTGGCTAACCGAAGAAAAAATCTCAATGTCGCAAGTTGGGTTATTTGCCATTGTCGGTGTTCCTTATACCTTAAAATTTTTATGGTCGCATGCGGTTGACCATTTACCGATCCCTCCTTTTACCACGTTACTTGGCAAGCGCAGAGGCTGGATCCTCTTCGCACAGATTTTACTGATGGGAGCCATTGCCGGGCTAGCGCTTACCTCCCCTAAAGAAAATTTAGGCATGGTTGCGGTGCTGGCATTTCTGGTTGCCACCGCTTCAGCTACGCAAGATATTGCTATCGATGCCTTCCGTATCGAAAGCCTGCCCAAAGAACTGCAAGGACACGCTGCAGCCATTGCCGTATTTGGTTATCGAGTAGCTATGCTAGTAGCTAGCGCCGGCGGTTTACTGGTAGCACAATATTATCACTGGTCAACGGCTTACCTGATGGCTGCCTTGCTAATGGTAGTGGGTATGGTTGCCATTCTCTTTTCAAAAGAACCTTCCGTTCCTGAACGTATTTCAACAGTGAACAAAATAACTATGCCCGTAAGGCTTGGTTTAGGCGTTGTGTCGATGGTACTGGTATTGGCAATCCATGAACTCTATGACATGGGCGCCATCATCAATCCCCATTATAGCTTGCGCCTGGCACGTGCCATCTTTACCGGTATTTCTTTTTTCCTGATTATCAGCCTGATGATTACAGTACTCACCGGCAAATCAATGCGTGAATCAACCGTTGCTCCGTTTGTCTCTTTTGCTAAACAACCTTATTGGTGGTTAGCCCTTATTTTTATCCTGTTCTTTAAATTTGGCGACGCATTTGCTGGTATTATGACCAGCCCGTTTCTGGTTAAAATGGGTTTTTCCAAAGCAGAAGTGGCAATGGTTGTTAAAACCTTTGGATTTGCCGCCACCATCGCCGGAGCCGTTTTGGGTGGAATTCTTACTGAAACCTGGGGAACCATGAGGGCATTATGGGTATCGGGCATATTACAGATGTTGTCTAATTTGCTCTTTTGCCTGCAAGCATATGCTGGTCATAGTCTGGCATTATTGTTCGTCACCATCGGCGTTGAAAATTTTACCGGCAGTATGGCAACAGCAGCTTTCGTTAGTTATGTGAGCGCCTTGTGCCTCAAACGTTATTCGGCAACACAATATGCATTATTAAGTTCTATCGCTTCGTTTAGCCGCACCATTTTGGTAACGGGAATCTTTTTGATCGATTCATTTTTCTTCCCCGACAGCTCATTCATTGATGTTATTGGCTGGAGCTGGTTTTTTGCCATCACCGCGGCGGGAGCCATTCCCGGACTTTTGCTCTTATTCTTCCTCAAAAATAAATTACGCGCTACCTAGCTATTGGCATTCTTGAGGCAGCCGCTAAGGAACTTCTTGAATCCCCCGCAAAATCGATTAGCATGTGCCTATGCTAAGTCAACTAATCATCCATCATTTTGTTTTAATCGACCGGTTAACCATCGACTTTACTTCTGGCTTTTGTGCATTAACAGGAGAAACAGGTGCAGGTAAATCGATCATCCTTGATGCCCTTGGCCTCATTTTGGGCAAACGTGCTTCAGCCCAATCGATTCGCCATGGGCAGACATCTGCAAGTGTCACAGCTTTTTTTGATCTACCTGCCACAAGTCCCGCAATTGCCATTATCGAAGAACAAGGCATTGATATAAGTGATGGGCTGATCATCCGCCGCCAAATCAGTGCCGATGGCAAAAGCCGTGCCTTCATTAATGATACAGCCGTATCGGTTCAATTGCTGCATACGGTAGGCGAATATCTGGTAGAGATTCATGGGCAACATGACCAGCAGGGATTATTTTCAGCCACCACCCATCGACAATTACTAGACCAGTATGGCCAGCATGGACCGTTACTGCTGCAAGTAAGTCATGCGTATGAACAGCTTCAGCAAACAAAACAAGCACTTGAAGCGTTAGCTCTTGCTAAGGCAAAAGCAGAAAAGGAGGCGGACTATCTCACCTTTGCCTATGAAGAATTAAGCACACTGAATCCCCTCCCAGGTGAAGAAGAACAACTCGCTCACGACCGCCAGCAGCAACAGCAATGGTTTAAAGCAAGTGAGCAACTGGCTGCTTTGCATCAATCATTTGATGCCCATGAACCACTCACCAAACGGATTGGCTCGCTTCAGCATCTGCTCTCACGCCTGCCTGACTTTGAGCAAAAAGCCTCCATTGATACCGCGCTAGAACAGGCGTACGAACACACCTTATCCGCTTACACACAAATTGAAGATGTTTTGGACCAGCAAGCCTATGATCCTGAAAAGCTGGATGCTTCTGAAAAACGCCTCTTTGCCTTACGAGCGGCCAGTCGTAAGTTTCAGCGCCCATGCGATGAACTCGGCCAGCTTAAAGACGAAATTGGCGCACAGCTTGATATCATCCGTCACCAACATGTTCATCTGGATAAGCTGCAAAAAGCATTAGCCGAATGCACCGCAACATATTTACGTTTGGCACAAACACTATCCGATCGTCGCAAACATGCGGCCACCACACTCGAAAAAGCAATGAATGAAGAACTTCCCGCCCTTAAATTAGGGCATTGCCGTTTTAGTATTGATGTCATTACCCACAGCAGCGAAGCCACATTTGCCCCTCATGGTATCAACCATGTCCAATTTTTAGTAGCCACCAACCCGGGACAACCTCCTGCTACCCTGGCTAAAGTAGCCTCTGGCGGTGAATTGTCGCGCCTCATGCTGGCTATGAAAGTATCGCTCACACAGACTACCTCTACCCCAACCCTTATCTTCGATGAAATTGATACGGGTATCGGTGGTGCCGTGGCCGATAGCGTTGGCAAACGTCTTAAACAACTCAGTTCCTATGCACAAATTTTAGTCGTCACCCACCAGCCACAAGTTTGCAGCTACGCCAAAAGCCATTATAAGGTTGAAAAACATATCCACGATCAATCCACAACAACCACGGTCAAATCGCTTTCTTCTCACGAACGCGTTGAAGAGATATCGCGTATGTTGTCAGGTGAACATATCACAAGCGAAGCCAAAGCTGCGGCTGTTAAATTACTAGAAGCCTAGCTTTCTTGTGCCCTGCTACCCATAGCACGCATGTCACCCTTGTAATGAATAAGGCTGACTCCATTTTGGGCATTTCCATTAAAATTCCATTATCCTCAGCTCCCCCTTGGGCTGCACTAGTGTCCGTATATGACGGCGTTTGTGGGAAGGCTATTGTTATGTCTCAGATGTTCAAACATACTTACCCTTTTAACAATTCAGTGTCAGACACACCTTAAGGCCAGGGTCATTATTGGAAAGCTCCAATACGCCACGATGCAGCATAGCTACCGCATTCACCAAACTTAATCCTAACCCAACGCCCTTCGTGTTTCTACTTTCATCGGCTCTAAAAAAGCGATCTTTGGCTTTATCAATCATATGCGGAGGAATTCCCGGACCATTATCCACAATAACAAGCGTGACCTGATGATTATTTTTGCTTAACACGATGTCAATCGTTCCCTTATAGGGTACATATTTGGCCGCATTATCAATCACATTCATAACCGCCTGCCGCAACAACTGTTCATCACCGAGGATAGAAATATCTTCATCAGGCAGTGTTTTAACAATGGTTACTTTTTTGTCTTCAAACATCGGTTCATAAAAATCGACAATATCTCGAACAATATCCGCTAAATTGACGCGCTCAAACAACTCGGTTGCCGAACGCGATTCTGCTTTGGCAATGGTAAGAATATTATCGAACATTTCTACCAACATATCGACACGCTCAATCGCATCAACCACCTGTTGGCGCAACTCAGACGGCATTTGGGAATTTTGCGATAAGGCAACCAGCTCCAAACGATGGCGACTCAGTGGCGTACGCAAATCATGCGCAAGGGCATTTCCAGAATCTTTTGCGGTATTCACCAGGGCATTGATCCATTCCAGCATGCGGTTAAAATTAGTGGCTAATACTCCAAACTGGTCAATCGGGCTGATCACTTTCATACGGTATCCCAAATCACCTAACATGATATGATCAAACGACACATTCACCCTCTGTAGATAACGATTGAGCAACCACACTAATAATAAGCTCAATAAAAACGAAAGGATAAAGGACAAAATAATATTTTCGACCAGGATTCGAACAAACGCAGCGCGGATATAATCAACATCCTTTAAATCATAACCCATCAGCAATTGTTCACCATCTTGGTAATGATATTGGCGAACATACAGATGCAGAAGCTGCTCTCCCTTGTTCTGACGAAAATAAATTTCGTGCCATTTTGAGGCGTTTTTTTTATTTAATTTTGGCCAGGGACTAAAATTTCCGGAGCGTCCCTCATCGCCTTGAAACCCCATATAGAGATTTTTATCTTTATTTTCGCGAACAATCGCATCAACCAATTCTTTAACATACGCAGGCCCATAGGTTTCCATACCTTGATTAATTTCAGCCACATGAGCTTCGGCTACATGTTTTACTTCCTCATAGGCGGCATCAACGGATTGATAATAAGCTAAGATTTTTAAAACAAGCAAGGTTGTGCTGATACTCACAAAAAGTATCACCCCAACCCAAAACGAAAATGTCTTCAAAAAATCTTTAATCATCTTTCGCACTGATTTTATAGCCAGCGCCCTTGACCGTTCGAATTAACGGTTTAGCAAAAGGCTTATCTACTTTTAGGCGAAGTTTGCTCATTTGTGCATCAATTAAATTGGTGTTAGGACTGAAATGAAAATCCCAAACCCCTTCTAGCATCATGGTTCTGGTGACAACCTGATCGGGCCGGCGCATTAAAAATTCAAGCAGCCTGAATTCTTTATTCTGTAAATCTATTTTATGACCACTGCGCCTGATTTCACGGGTGATCAGATTCATTTCTAATTCGCCAATCCTGAGTAGCGCTTGTTCGGCTTGTTCAGGCGTTGCTCGTCTGGCAAGCGCTTCTACGCGGGCGATTAACTCACCAAATTCAAATGGCTTTACTAGGTAGTCGTCTCCACCGGCGCGTAAACCTTTAATACGTTCTTCTACTTTACTTAAGGAGCTCAATACCAAAACAGGGGTTTTATTGCCAGCACTTCTGAGTGTTTGGATGACAGCTAAGCCATCTAATTTTGGAATCATGCGGTCCACGACCAGCACATCATATTTTTCTTCGGTTGCCAAAAACAACCCATCCATACCATCTTTAGCTCTATCCACTACGTGGCCGGCCTGTTTTAAACCTTCGGTGATAAATTGAGCATGGCTCTCATCATCTTCTATCACTAAAATTCGCAAGACACATACCTCCCAAAAAAGTAGTACCGTGCGCGAGCATAACCCGGCACGGTACGTTTTTAAAGGTAAAAAGGAATACTAATAAATTAGTTTTTCTTTTCAGCAGACGCTTTAGCATCAGCTTTGGTAGCAGCAGCTGCATCTTTAACTTCTTTAGCAGCTTCTTTAGCAGCATCTTTAGCTTCAACTTTAGCTTCTTTAGCAGCATCATTAGCTTCAACTTTAGCTTCTTTAGCTGCATCTTTAGCAGCATCTTTAGCTTCAGCAGCGTTAGAACCTTCTACTGCAGAGAAATCGCCTTTAGCTTCAACACATTTTTTTACTTTTTCTTGATCAGTGCCGAATTTTTTAGCGCATTTAGCAGCAATTCTGTCACGCTTTTTAGAGCTAGAAGAACGATGAGCTTTCATAGCTTTAGCAGGAGCAGCTTCTGTAGTAGCAGCAGGAGCAGCAGCTTCTGTGGTAGCAGCAGGAGCTTGAGCAGCTTCATCAGCAGCGAAAGCAACACCAGCGGTTGAAGACAATAAAGCAGCAGCAAGTACTGATGAAATGATACGGTTTTTGAACATGTTAGATCTCCTAAAGGATAAGTTTACTTATAACCAAGTTAACCAAACCAGGTTACAGGAACTATTTATATCCCCCGCCATCCTGCGTGACCTTCACAACAACATTAATTATTTGCAAGGTGGATTTCAATCGAGGTTCTTGCATTCGTGATTCTAATTCGTTATAAATAGAGGTTCAAGTTCTTTGCGTGCCCGTAGCTCAGTTGGATAGAGCAACAGCCTTCTAAGCTGTGGGTCAGGGGTTCGAATCCCTTCGGGCACGCCATCCTTCGTCCTTACGAGCTTCGGGTCAATACCTTTCAGTTAAGAATTGGATTAGGAATTGCGCTAGTCGCGCAACGAGTGTTGTGCTGGATTCCCGCCCTTTTTAAGCAGCATTCACTTGCGGCTCACACTGCTTAAAAACGGCAAGAATAACGGAGCTCTTTTGGGGTCAATAATGCCCCACAAACTACGTCATAGTCACCCGTATCCAGTTTTTAACTTATGACATTGGGGCTTCGGTTGGCATGGCTACCCGGGGATTGCACGTCCGACACAGTGATATTTATACGGCTCTTTTTCCGATTGGCCATTTCGCGTACGTCGTTTCATGAACGGTTTTGGCTACCATTATCAACCAGAATATGATAGCCTCCGTGGCAACACTCATATGATCACAAAATAGGGCACGGGTTATGCTACATACATTACGTCAATTTTCGAACCATTTTGTTATTAAAGTACTGATGGTGGTGCTCGCTGGCAGTTTCATTCTTTGGGGCATTAATGATGTTTTCCGTGGCAATAAAGTCAATTACGCCTTTGAAGTAGCCGGTAATACGGTCAATATGCGCACGTTCCAGGAAGAATTACGCCGCGAACAGGATTATTTCCGTCGTCGTTTTGGTAATCAGATTACCGAACAGCAAATGAATGCGTTTGGTCTGGAAAATATCGTGCTTGAACGTATGATCGTGCAATCGCTGTTAAAAGAGCACCTTACTAAACTGGGTGTTGAAGTCGGCATGGGTTCTGCGGTTTCAGCACTTAAATCTTTCCCCCATTTTCAAGATGACCAAGGCCATTTTGCAAAAGACAACTTCCAGATGTTCCTCGCCAATCAAGGCATCAGTGAGAAAGACTATCTCAACCATATCCGTCAGGAATTATCTATCGAATTACTGCGCGATTCCCTATTTGGACAATTACCTTATCCGGCTGATATTTCTAAAACACTTTTCACCCGCTCTCACGAAAGCCGGACCTACCAACTGGTTTCCCTCTCACCTTCTTATATCACGTCTGTACCCGATCCCAAGGAAACCGATCTGGTTTCTTTCTATAATGCCCATGAAGCTCAGTTTGATGCACCTGAATATCGCACCATCAGCTGGATTGTCATTGATAATAAAACCATCGCCGAGCGCTATGAAGTAAGCGATGCCGACATTAAAACGGCTTATGAAAACAACAAAACCCAGTATCGCATTGATGCGCGGCGCGATATTGATAATATGTTCTTCCCTAATCAGGATGCTGCCCAGAAAGCCTATGCACGCTTGCAACAAGGCGAGGCTTTTACGGTAGTAGCAAAAGAAGAATCCCATCAAGATATTTCTGCATTTAGGCTGAATCATGTCTCTAAAGGTGATCTTCCAAAAGCCATAGCCGAACAGGCTTTTGCCCTAAAGGAAGGCAGCTATAGCCAACCAGTCCAATCGGATTTAGGATGGCATATTGTCCGCGCGGTTAAACTTTATCCAGAAGGCTATGCCCCGTTTGAGGAAGTAAAGGAGGCGATCCGCAAAGAAATAAAATCGAACAAAGCGTCTGAAGGTATTTATGATTTTACCAATAACGTACAGGATGCTCTCGCCAGTGGTGCCTCATTGGAAGCCGTTGCCAAACAGTTTAATTTAGCGGTTTCAAAAGCAGGACCGCTTGATCAGCGCATGCAAAATCTAAGCGGTAATCCGGTCGATGGCTTACCCAAAAGCCCTATTTTTATGAAAACCGCTTTTGAATCGGATAAGGGCGTTGATTCTGCTGTGTTAGAAAGTGAAGATAACAGTCAGCGTTTCATTTTACGTGTTGATGACATCACCGCTAAACGCAAACGTTCCCTCGACGAAGTCAAAGCCAAAGTGATTGAAGTGTGGAAAAACCAAACCAAAGCCTCGTTGTTGAAAACAGCAGCGGATGACATTCAAAAAGCATTGGCTCATGGAACCGACCTTGCTTTATTGCCAGGAGCCAACCAATTGACCATAAACACCAAGACCATCGTTCGTTCAAGTGCCGATGAAAGTGATATTGATAAGTCGGTGTTCCGCCTTGCTGAACGCACCACGTCTTCGGTTTTACCTAACCAGAATGAAGGGTATGATATTGTTCGCCTTATCCGTATTGACCGCATGACCAATCCTAATCAAGATACGCGCTTTGAAGAATATCGCCATTCGATGTCCAAGTTTCTGGGCAATGAATTATACGAACAATATATCAACAGCTTACGTCAGGAATTTCCTGTGAAAGTGTATCTCAACCTTAATCACGATGATTCGTAACCACCGCTTATATGACCCTGCCAATGTTTCCTAATTTTGAAGTTTTTAAAACCCTGACTGAGGCTGGAAAACCCGTTTGCGTTTCGCTTAAAATCCCCGCAGATACGGAAACACCCATTGGCGTAATGTTAAAAACAAAACATCTAAGCCCTTACCACGCCCTGTTTGAGTCGGTTCAAGGTGGTGAAAAACGAGGCCGCTATTCGATTATTACCCTCGGTGCCGAATTACGGTTTGAAGTACGTCATGGGACTCCTCTGTTGATTGGCGATAACGCCTCAGCTTATGCCTCGCTGCTTGAAAAAAACCAAGATCCTTTTGACGCTCTTAGAGCCTTGGTCAAGGCGATGGATGTCGCTGAGGAATCCTTGCAGGGGCTTCCGCCCATGGCTATGGGTTTATTTGGGTTTATGACGTATGATATGATTCGTTATATCGAGGATATCCCCAATAAAAACCCAGATACGATCGATATTCCAGAATCCATTTTTATCCGCCCTGAAACGGTGTTGGTATTTGATGCCGTAAGTGACGCACTGTTTATTATCACCGCCAGCTGGCCAAATGCATCGTGCCATACGGCACAGCTGTACCAACAAGCACAACAACGCATTCAACAGATTCTTGATTGCCTCAGTTATGCACGGCCCATTGCCGGTTCCTTGCTGGAAGCGCCAGAACTTGATCTCCATTTTCAAACCAACATCGATAAAGACACCTATTATCAAATGGTTGAGAAAGGGAAAGACTATATTATAGCCGGCGATATCTTCCAGGTGGTTTTGTCGCAGCGGTTCCAGTCTCCTTTTTCCCTTCCTGCCATTGCTTTGTATCGGTCGCTACGTCATCTCAACCCTAGCCCTTATCTGTTTTATATGCACATGGACGGATTTAGCCTGGTGGGTTCAAGCCCGGAAATCCTGGTTAAGCTTCAAGGCGATACGGTTACGGTACGCCCTATTGCGGGTACACGTAAACGTGGGCTGACCGACGCAGAAGACAAAGCCAACGAACAAGACCTGTTATCCGATCCCAAAGAATTGGCCGAACATTTGATGCTGGTTGATCTAGGCCGTAATGATGTGGGTCGCGTTGCTACCGTTGGCAGCGTGGAGGTCACCGAACAAATGGTGGTCGAACGTTATTCCCACGTGATGCATATTGTTTCCAATGTTCATGGGACCCTACGTCCTGATAAAGATGCCATTGATGCGTTAATGGCCGGATTTCCAGTCGGAACGGTTTCGGGAGCTCCCAAAATACGTGCGATGGAAATTATTGATGAGCTCGAATCACAACGCCGCAGTTTTTATGCTGGCTGTGTTGGATATTTTTCGGTAACCGGCGATATGGATACCTGTATTGCCCTGCGCACTGCACTGGTGAAGGATGGCGTTTTGACCATTCAATCCGGTGGTGGTATTGTGGCCGACAGCACCCCTGAAGGTGAATATCAGGAAAGCTGCAATAAAGCCAAAGCATTGATGCGCGCCGCCTGCCTTACCCCACGTTTTGTTACTCAAGAAAAGTCGTAACCCCTATGTTATTGTTGATCGATAATTATGACAGCTTTACTTATAACCTCCTTCATTATTTAGGTGAATTAGGTGCTGACGTTGATGTTGTCCGTAATGATGTGCTTTCTACCCATGAATTATTATCACGCCATTACGAGGCCATCGTTTTATCGCCCGGGCCATGCACCCCCAATGAAGCAGGGGTGTGTCTTGACCTTATCAAAGCAGCCGTTGGTAAACTCCCCATTCTTGGCGTGTGCCTGGGGCATCAATCGATTGGTCAGGCCTTTGGCGGCCATGTTATCCGCGCACCGCAACCTATGCACGGCAAGGTAACCACCATTTCCAATAAGGGCACCGATCTGTTTGAAGGGCTTCCGGCAACTTTTAATGTCACCCGGTACCATTCGCTGATTGTCGACCGTGCATCACTTCCTGATTGCTTGAGCATTACCGCAGAAGATGACGATGGTATCATCATGGCACTGGCGCATAAAACGCTGCCTGTCTATGGCGTGCAATTTCATCCCGAAAGCATCGCTTCCGAATATGGACATGAATTGCTGCGTAATTTTTTGAACCTGGTGAAAGCAGCATGAATGAAATTCAAACCTACATCAAGAAAATCGTTACGAAACACCATCTCAGCGAAGGCGAAGCCGCACGTGCTTTTCAAATTATAATGAGCGGCGGCGCTACACCCGCGCAAATTGCTTCCTTTATCACCGCCCTTACCATGAAAGGTGAAACCATTGACGAAATCACTGGTGCCGCCAGAAGCCTGCGTGCCCGTTCGGCAACGATTATGGCGCCTACTGGTACTATCGACACCTGCGGTACTGGCGGCGATCAGGCTGGCACATTGAATATTTCCACTGCAGTTGCGATCGTGGTTGCCGCCTGTGGGGTACCGGTGGCCAAACATGGTAACAAAGCGGTATCCTCACGTTCTGGCTCGGCCGATGTCCTTAAAGAATTAGGAATCAACATCGAAGCCTCTCCTGCCATCATGCAGGATTGCCTGAATACCCATCATTTATGTTTCCTCTACGCGCCGCAATTTCATCAGGCGTTGCGACATATCGGCCCGATCCGTTTGGAACTTGGCTTTCGTACCATCTTTAATTTACTGGGCCCTTTATGTAGCCCTGCTAACACCAGTTATCATGTGCTTGGGGTTTATGATATCAACCTGGTAGACCCCATCGCTCATGTGCTGGACCGCTTAGGGTGTAAACGTGCATGGGTTGTGCATGGATATGGTGGCTTAGAATACGGGCTTGATGAACTTACGATTACTGGCAAAAGCCGCGTATGCGAAGTAGATAATGGCCAATTCCGTACGTTTGACATTAGCCCTGAAGATGCAGGACTCCCCTCATCTCCTCTGGATTCGATTTTAGGTGGCTCTGCCCATGATAATGCCAAAGCCATGCTTGCGCTGCTTAAAGGCGCCAGCTCACCTTACCGCGATATCGTCCTTTTCAATAGTGCGGCGGCACTATTGGTTGCCGGTAAGGTCGGTGATTTAACGGAAGGGGTTGTCTTGGCCCAGGACGCCATTATCACAGGTAAGGCGTTATATACCCTTCAATCCCTGATTTCTTGTACGCACGAGGCGCATAGCTAAGTAGGAGGAATATGGAATTGCGCTGGTAGGCGGCCGCTTGCTTTTGTGTTAGGCAATGCTATTTTTTCTTTAGCAAACGCTTGGCGCAATCGGTTTGTGTCGATCCCTAGTTGTTGGCGCACCTGCGCTAATGTTAATGGCTCAAGCGGAGCAAAATGCACCTTATAAATGGCTTTCACCGGTGAGGCTTTTCCTTCTGTAAAGCCAAGGTCATAGGCGACAAGATCATCTTTGGACATTTTATAGGGTTTTGGGTAGATATAACGTGCTACCCATTTATAGAGTATCCGCTCAAGGTTGGTCACGCCAGGAACCGTGCCCATGGTATAGCCAATCACAAAGGCTTCGTCTTCCGACAATAATCCGCGCCCTAGGAGAATATGGATAAAATCATGGCGACGCAGCGATACCGCCCCGCGAAATGAAATTTTCGATGCCGGATTTTCAAACAACCTCACTAGCCAGTGAATGTCTTCTGGTTGATTAGCCGGCAGCGTATCCCTCACCTGTTTAAGGGTTAAATGACCATTATCCAGGCCAGGGAACCATTCTTTCCATGACGTATGTTGCATGGGTATGAGTGTATAAGCATCATGTCAAAAAAGCGTTAACACAGGCTCACCCCACCTCTGGTGAGGAGGATCAGATTTATGCCCTCTTCGGCATAAATCTGGGGTGGTGGGAGGGGACTCCAGACAAGGTAGGGAGCGCTTGGCCTTCACACCGATCCGGAGCCACCTCTAAAACTCACACCACACCGGTGCATGGTCGCTTGCTTGTTCGCGGCCGCGTTCTTCCTGGTAAACACCGGCTTGTTTAAGGCTATCGGTTGCTTCTGGCGACAAGAGTAAATGATCAATGCGCATCCCTTTATTTTGGTTCCAGGCACCTGAACGGTAGTCCCACCAGCTATATTGTGGAGTATGGGGATATAACGCACGATAGGAATCTATCAGCCCGACATTCAAGATAGGCCGGTAATGCTGCCATTCATCGGGATGAAAACAGGTCGTACCTTTCAGGGATTTAGGATCATAGACATCAATCGGATCAGGAGCAACATTGAAATCACCACCTAACACCAACTTTTCTTCATAGGCCAATAAGCGTTGCATATGCTGTAATAACCGATCATAAAAACCTAACTTATAGGCCCATTTTTCACCCTTTGGCTCGCCACCATTGGGTACATAGACATTGACCAGCCGGATTACTTCCTTACCCACGGTAACCACGGCTTCCAGGTAACGCGCCTGTTCGTCTTGATCGCCTCCTGGTAAGGTTGTTACGATATCTTCTAATGGATAGCGTGACAAAATAGCAACACCATTATAGGTTTTCTGACCATGTACGGCGCAAATATACCCCGCATATTCAAATTCCTGTTTGGGAAATGCATCGGTAACACATTTAATTTCCTGCAACATCACCACATCAGGTTTATGCTCTTCTAAAAAACGCAGCACATGCGGTAAACGCACTTTAATTGAATTCACATTCCAGGTAACAATCTGTACCATGAGGGACCTCGTAAGCTTAAGGTTGAGAAGATCTGTTGACAGCATCGGGCCTTACCCACCAGGTATCAAGCCCAAAATCATTTTTTGGCGCTATGGCAGGACGGTCAAATTTATTCCAGTATAACAAGCGGAAAGAACGGTTATACCAATTAGGAATGACATAATAATGAAAGAGCAATACACGGTCTAATGCGCGTGTTGCTGCCATCAGGCTTTCCATCGAATCGGCTTTGATGATGGCTTCCACTAACGCATCGACCGCCTTATTTTGAATGCCCGCCAGATTACGGGATCCTATCACATTAGCTCGGCTGGAATGCCAGAAATTCATTTGTTCATTTCCCGGTATATTGCCAAACCTAAACGTATCCACAATCATATCAAAGTCAAAATTTTCTGCCCGTTTTTGATATTGAACCGGATCCACCGTACGAATCGTTGCATCGATTCCCAAGCGCTTGAGGTTAGCAACAAAGGGAGCCGCCACCCGTTCAAAATTAGGTGAATTCAGTAATATTTCAAATTTCACCGGCGTTGACGTGTGCATATCTACCAGTTTAAAATCCTTTACTTTATAACCCGCCTTATCAAGAATGCGCCTGGCCATTAATAGATTATCACGAATATGGCCAGACCCGTCGGTCTTGGGTTGCATGGGTTCGCTCTCAAATATCTCTTTAGGCAATGTTGCGGCAAATGGTTTTAACAATGCCACCTCAGCCGCGGAAGGCAAGCCTTCATGCGCAAAAACAGTATTGGCAAAATAACTATTGGTACGTGTATAAGCACCATGAAACAATGCTTTATTTTCCCATTCAAAATCAAAGGCGTATTGCAGCGCTTTACGGAACTCACGGTTATTAAAAGGGCTGCGGCGGGTGTTAAACACAAACGATTGCATGCCGCTGGGAATCTGATGGGGAATTTCAATTTTAATCACTTTTCCCTGATGCAATGCCGGAAAATCATAAGCAGTTGCCCAGTTCTTGGCAACATTTTCCAAGCGCAAATCATACTCTCCGGCTTTAAATGCCTCTACCGCCACCGTTGTATCGCGGTAATATTCATAACGCAACCAGTCAACATTAGCCCGTCCACGTTTAATAGGTAGATGCCTACCCCAATAATCCTTAACCCGTTTATAGGTAATCGAGCGGCCCGGCTCTACTTTGGTAATCTGGTAAGGACCACTGGCCATCGGTGGTTCGAGGGTGGTTTTGGTAAAATCATGCGTTTGATAATAATGTTTCGATAGAATAGGCATTTGCCCTACCAGCAAGGGCAATTCACGGTTTGTGGGGTTGCTTAGAGTAAAAGTAACCTCATGCGGATTATCGACGTTGCAGGCCGTCACTTCGCGATATAAATTTCGGAAAATCGGATGGCCTTTGGTGGTGAGAGTCAGATACGAAAAACAAACATCAGCCGCCGTAATCGGACTATGGTCCCACCATGTGGCTTCTTTACGCAGTACAAAATGGATTGAGCGGTGATCGTTTGCCACCGTAACGCTTTGTGCAATCAGTCCATATTGGCTGTAGACTTCATCTTGCGATGGTTCCATTAATGTTTCAAACACCGAATCTGCACCAGCACCGGAGGAACCTTTTAAAATAAAGGGGTTCAGATTATCAAAACTACCCAGCGCATCCAGTACAATCCCTCCACCTTGGGGAGCATGGGGATTGACATAATCAAAGTGGCTGAAATTAGCGGGGTATTTAAGCTCGCCAAACATGCTTAAACCATGTGTACCAGTAGCAGCCATCACGGGTGCTGGAACACAGAACATCATTCCCATTGCCATCCATTTTACGAACATTCCGTGCATGAAAAACCCACTCTCATTTTTAATTAAGATAGCAGTAGATGGTGGATACACAACCTATTTTTATCACCTAGTTTCAGTACGAGAAGAAACACAGGACTCCTTACCTGTTGAGCCCCCTCACACCACCCCAGATTCATGCGAAGACACATGCATCTGCCCCTCCTTAAGAGAAGGGGCGAAGGACGCAGCTACTCTCAATTTAGTTAAAACGGTGAAAATGAATTGCCACAGCCACAGCTGGCTTTTGCGTTAGGATTACGGATTTCAAAATGGGCGCCGATTAATTGAACCACATAATCAACAATCGCCCCTTCCAAGAAACCTTGCGATGTTTCATCAACTAATAAAAAAGCGCCTTGATTTTCAACCACCAGGTCAGACGCTTCGGGTTCACTTTCGACTAACTCATAATGATATTGAAATCCCGAACACCCACCACCATCAACACGCAAGCGCAATTTTGCCTGCAACCGGCCTTCTTTAATGGCAAGTTCTTTAATGCGTTTGGCGGCGCTGTCTGATAACTGCACTGGGGTCATTGGTTTAACTCATATATTTGTTTAAGGCCATAAAGCGTCAAATACGGCTCGACCCTGTCAATTACAGGGGTTGCATCCGCAAATAAAAAGGCAAGACCACCGGTAGCAATCACTTTCATCGAAGGATGCCCCATTTCAGTTTTGATTTGCGCACAAATCCCTTCAATGGCATGGCGATAGCCATGATACACCCCCGAACGCATGGCATCCACGGTATTAGTCCCCACGACCTTGTCCGTTTTTTTTACATCAATCGCTGGCAATTGTGCCGTTGCCATATGCAGGGCCTTCATTGATAAATTGATACCGGGAGCAATCACTCCACCAACATAGCGACCGCCTTCATCCACCACGTCAAACGTAGTCGCGGTTCCAAAATCGACAATAATTAAATTAGGACCGTATAGCGTAAACGCCGCCAGGGCATTGACCACCCTATCAGCGCCTACCTCTTTGGGATTATCCACCACAACCTCGATTCCAAGGGCCACTCCCTGTGCCCCAACAATTACCGGCTCACACTGAAAAAGTGGACGGCACATCTCTTTCATCACCGCACCAACCGACGGTACGACCGAAGCAAGTGCCGCACCTGTGATCGCGGCAATATCCCATTGATGGAGTTGAAATAATTGCGTCAACGACACCATCCATTCGTCTGCCGTACGCTCCGGATGCGTGCTGAGCCGCCCATGCCCCACGAGCATTTCACCGTCAAACACGGCTGCGACCAGGTGCGTATTACCAATATCAAGTACGATCAACATGTTAGTAGCTGCACTCCTTGCAATGTTTTCATTGCCTTTTAGATACTATGTTGTTCTATCCTGCTGCCGCTGCCATATTACGTTGACGAATTTCAGCTTTATGGTCGGCAAGCTGTTTTGGCAAAGGCAGAGGCACAGGGTCTCCCATGTTCTTATATTGCGCATAATTAGTAACGCTCGCAGCAGAAAGATTCACATTGTGGTGGTCATCTAGAACCACTTCCCCTTTAAGATTGCGTACGGTATTATCGCTGCATTTGGCAAAGAATTGATCTTTTTCATCTTTAGGGTTAGGGATATTCACAATTTCAGTAATATAACCATGTTCAAACTCTTTGGCCATTTGCTGCATAACCTCAATAGCATGTTTCACGTTTGGATCACGTATATTTTTCACGGCAATTTTATTAGAATTACTGCCCGATGCAAAACTGCCAATTTCCACGCCACACTGAAATTCGGCACAACGCCTTGCCCACTCAAGGTTACCAGCAGAATATTGGTTATGATCAAAAGCAAGTATTGTTTGACCACGTGGATTAACATACGCGGTCATGCCTTTGTCATAAAACTCTTCGGTAACTCGTTGGATGTCACTCAATTTAGCCAATTTTTTCTGAAGTTTTGGATCGGCTTCTACGCCAGATAGGCTAAAACTTCCTTTGCTTGCATCAACGGTGGGATTAAACTTCAGGCCATAATAGCTCTCAAGCCCCATTAAATTAGGTACGTCGATCTTTTGTTTTTTACAGAACTCGGCAATTTTTCCATAATCACCGTTTATTGTATCAAGATAAACAGCCTCTGTAATTTTACCCTTCTTAAACTGGCTGTATAACGCAGACATATGGCCCACCATAAAATCGCGAAGATATTCACGCGCAACTTCATTTAAGTATTTTTGCGTCGTGCTTCCTAATGCTTTAGCGACATATTCGAAAAACTTAGACCGATTTTTTAAGAACCAGATCGTAGCACTTCCGCCCACTAAAAAGATAAAAGCGGGGATAATCAGTATCCAGCTTACCACAATGGCCAGCGCCAAAATAACCGCCACTCCAGCCAGCAAAACCCCTACACTTCCCCACACTAATGTTGGTTTAAGTCGCTGGCGCGTCGCTGAACCATGATAGCCTTTTCGTCTTGCATGCTCGCTTTTAATATTTTCCACCACCTGGTTTTCAGAAAAACCATTTATGATATTTCCTAAAAGGCTATAATCCTTAATTTTAGCGGCATCTCCCTGTGCTATTTGCGCAGCCGTCCGTTTCAAAACAGCTTGTAACTCCGCACGTTTTTTGTCAGACAAGGCCACGATCTGTTCCCTGTGCCTTGCAAGCAACTGCCCTACCTGGTGAGCATCCTCCGGTGGGACATTCGCCAACACAGCGTTTGCCAAACTAGTATAGGCCGTCGTGCGTTGTCGACCGACATGATTGTGAACGTTTTTAATAACAGCCGCAGCATCTGCAGAACGAATTTTATCCAAATGATCTTGATAATATTTGACCGCAGACTCAAGCCCGCCTGGAAATTCATCCAGTGCGTGTGCTAATTTTTTAATATGATCCGAACCTGCAGCAATACCTAATTTTCGGTACAATGCATAAGCATGGCCCTCTGGAGCCCGCTCATCCACGTCATTCATGATGGCTTTATAATCGATCTCACTTGGCTTAGCCCCACGATTCAATTTCGCTTGAATAATTAACGCACAGGCAATGCCGGTTGCCCCTTCGCCATTGGATGCTAATTCAGCAATTTCCTCCCATGAACTTTTCACCAGCAACGGTAAATCCTGCTGATCCGCTGCTTTATTAAAGTAGCGAAGAATAATATGAGCCGCCGCAATGGCTTCCATTTCATGTTCAGGCGATAATCCATCAATACCGTTAATGCCATGTTTGGTTTCATTATCGATAAAGGTTTGGAAATTATCAGCTGGATGGGCTTGGCGATGAACATGATGGGCTGCCAGTAATTCTAATTCCTTGACATAACCTAAACGCCTACTAGGATCGGCCGCTTCCGCTGCTGCCCGTAAACGTGGATCCACTTCTCCACCGACAACACCCCCGTTATCAATCCAATCTTTTTCAACCACTACCCGTTGCTCAGGGGTGAGATTCAGGTTGTATAACAATTCATTTCTTCCAAGCGCCTGGACTATTGGTCTGCCTGGATCAGTATTCCCGGTAGCATAAGTCATCAGTTGATTCTGCCGATGAGGATTATAGGCTTTTTCCGGAAGCAGTGCCCTAACCTGCGCTATAGAAGCCGGTATATTCGCTGCAGGCACTCCAAGATGTAAAGCCGCACCTCTGAGGTACTCATTACTTCTGTAATCTGTTTTAGAAACAAATAAAAGGATCTGTTTGATCTCATCTGGCCGAAGATTAGTAGGATCATCAGCTTGCATACGCAAACTTGCTGCCATGGCGATAGCTGGATTTTCATCCACGGTGAGCGCATCAATGACATCGTCGCCCAAAGGACTCCATTGAGCATCGCGTCTAATCATATCATTGGCTGTGCGTACGATGCCCCCTATTCTGCGTAAACGATCAACGCTTTCACGACACCCTTCATAAAATTCACCTTTAGCTTCTCCCTTTCCACGCATGATTTCGATTACAGATCTAGATGTAAGGTAGCGAATCATTTCAACACGGTTGTGGGTTCCTGCATCTACGTTCGAATCCCAATATTGAAGATAGGCATTCTCTAATATCCGATATTTATTATCAGGAGATACGTCAACACCCTTTTGGATTCTTTCCGCCACAGCATAGGCAGAAAGGGCATTTTTTAAATCTTCACGATTTCTAATGCTAAAAAACGACCGAAAATTAATAACTCGCCGACCTCGCGGATCCCGAAGTAGAGTATCTCTTCCTAATATAGTACGGAGCGCATTAACTTTCTTTATGTCATGACTTAATACAAAATCCCCGGCGTCTCTTGGGTCGTCTGCTTTTCTAATTTTTGTTCCAAGTCTCGATATGTAAGTAGTGTCGTTTGCATTCTCAATTTGCTGTACTTCTTCATGAGGAATTCCAGAATATTCAATTAAATATCCTAGCAAATCACGAACATAAGTCACTGGCTTTACACCATATATATCTTGCAATTCATTTAACTCGGTTTGTTCTAGATCACTAAGTCCAGCACCAGCTAATTTGCCTTCTAAGTAGGTTCTCCTGTTTTCGTTTCCTGCATCATTAATTTCCCACCATCCTTCCCTTAAGCTATTCAATAAAACCTTAACCCTATCTTTATAGGTCTGGTAAGAGACCGGTTTTTTTTTCCCAGCATCAACGCCACTTGTTTCCCTTTCGTTTTCCAGTAAAAAAGCCGAATAACATACCTTAAAAGGATTAATAAGATCCTCTTCAAACGCTTGACGTAAGCGAGCCGCCTCCATAACCGCGAAGCCAAATTCCGTACCCTCACTTTTTAGGATACGCTCTTGGGCTATCTGATGAAGATTTTGTTCGATGATGCTTCTTTCATCCGCATCTCCCGTGAGTAAAGCAGCAATATTACGCTCTAAATTACGTTGTAATTTGTTATCAGCGGCTTTAGCCATGGACTACCTCTATGCTTTATTTTTAATATATAATGTCTGGAATTGTACGCGATTTTAGCTGTTTTGTCCATGATAAAAGAAACAAGGACATCCATTAGCGCAAAGCCACAGCGTTATCATTTTTCTAGGGTGGCTGCGCCACCCTAAGCTCACAAGAGCGTAGGGTGGTAGCGGAGGAGGGAGTCGAACCCCCGACACAAGGATTATGATTCCTCTGCTCTACCTACTGAGCTACTCCGCCACACGTTAAAGAGGTAGGTCTGGTATCATCCGATATTTTTGTTTTTTGTCAAGTGTTGCTTTAGCTGATGACAAAACAAAAAAATATTGCTAAACATATTTCTTACCCACGATGTGCCGAGGTAGCTCAGTTGGTAGAGCAACGGATTCGTAATGCAAGGAGCGACAGCGGCGCGAGCGGGAAGTAAGTTTGGAAGGACAAAGAGTTAGGAAGTAATCATATCGCTGATGCATCACTCGTATCAGCGCCATGTCAGCAAAAGGTTTGCAAGTGCTTGTGAGTATTTGTAAATCTCCTCATGGGCCGCTTTAGCTCAGTTGGTAGAGCACATCATTCGTAATGATGGGGTCAGGTGTTCGAGTCACCTAAGCGGCACCATTTCCCTCAGAAAATTGCCAAAATAAAAATCCGCGAGCATTGCTGCTACGCGGATTCAGATGTCATCTTTAAGTTACCACACCTCGGCATGGTGCCGGGAGTTGTAATCGCCTAAATACGAGCGCAGGCCTATTCCCCTTGCGGGTATTGTATTGAGCCTACTCCCGACGCATGAGCGTGCGGAAGCAGGGCTTTGTGATACGAGCCTACTTTAAAAACTTAATCGCAGTATTTAGGGGATTACAGCCCCCTCGGGGGATACGATAAAATGTTGAGCAATCAATGTCAAAGCAATCAGACAATACTGCCCCGATCTGAGTAGACGAGAACTCTGGCTTGCTTGAGTTTAATCTTCCCAATTTCCAATTCGCGTTTCCGTAAATCGATCACGATATGTTTCATGGCTTCGGTAAGTGCAAACTTGATGTCCTTCTCTGTCAGCTCTGCCTGACACCACTTGCTACATAATTTGCCTTCGAAGGACTCTTCGATCTTGCATAAGATGCATTCACTCATATGCTGTAAGTCATATGGGCTAAGGCTGTAAAATAGGTCGGCAAATTTTAAGTATGGGCTTTCCATAGGATACTCCTCTGAAATGGTTGATAAAATCCCCTTGTGGGAGATAAAATCTAACCGCCAGAAGACAACCCATAATTGATATGACGACGGCATATACAATTTATTGGCTAACTGCCCCGTTTAGAAATTACGGGTGCTGAGTATAAAAGAAGACTTAGAAAGGCGTGATAAATCAAAGCTAGCGAACGGGCTTCCGATGTTTCCCAACGTTTTACCAGGGCGAAAATTCTGCAGGTAATAGGCGCCCTTGAAGCCCACATCTTCCAGGCGGCGAATGATGGCGTTAATATCCTCCTCGTCGAGCAGATCGGCATGGACGGTGGTGCGCACTTCCAACCCCACTCCGGAGGCAACGAGCAGCGCAAGCGAGCGGTCGAAGGATGCGTAGCCGTCATACCCCGTGATGCTAGAGAACAAATCGGCTGGTGCCTTAAAGTCGAGTGCTACATAATCAATCAGACCTGCACCCAACATCTGAGCCAACATGTCGGGATTAGTGCCGTTGGTATCCACCTTAATTTTATAGCCGAGCGACTTAAGATAGCCTGCGAATTCTGGAAGCTGGGTACTCATCATGCACTCGCCGCCCGATAGCACTACGCCTTCGAGCAGGCCTTTGCGTGATTCCAAAAACTCGACCACCTGCTGTGCAGGCAATTTGGCCAGCTCTCCCTTCACCAACTCAGGATTATGGCAATAGCTGCATGCCATGTTGCACCCAGAGAACCACAAAATACAGGCAGTATGCTCAGGGTAATCCTGAAAAGTGAAGGGAGTAATGCTCGTGATAGGGAGCTTGTTTAATGCCCGCTGCAACACGCGTTCTCCGTGGTGAAGAGTGGAAGGTGCGGTGCATTTTCTTTGAAATGCTTGCGCTCCTTATGCTCGCCTTTTTTGCCGAGGTTGAAGCTCGCCACCGGGCGGTGGTAACCCATCACCCGCGTCCACACCAGCGTCTCCTTGCCGCAATCGGGGCAATGGGCCTGTTCGCCGGTGAGGTAGCCATGGGTTTCGCAGACGGAGAACACCGGTGTGATGGTGATGTAAGGCAAACGGTAATTTTCTATCACCTTCCGCACCAGCCGTTTACACGCTTCGCCTGAGGAAATCTTTTCGCTCATGTAAAGATGCAGCACTGTGCCGCCTGTGTATTTACACTGCAGTTTGTCCTGCAGGTTTAGGGCCTCGAACGGGTCTTCGGTATAGCCCACTGGGATCTGCGTGGAGTTGGTGTAGTAGATGTTCTCCTCGCAGCCCGCTTGGGTAATAGCGTCGCCATAGGCCTTGCGGTCTTCCTTAGCAAAACGGTAGGTCGTGCCTTCCGCTGGCGTAGCTTCGAGATTATACAGATGGCCTGTTTCTTCCTGAAACTTTTTCAGCTCCACCCGCATCGTGTCGAGAATATCCAAACACATCTTCGCGCCGCGCTCGTCGGTAATGTCATAGGCATCGCCGGTGAAGTTGCGCACCATCTCGTTCATACCATTCACGCCAATCGTGCTGAAATGGTTGCGCAGATGTGGCAGGTAGCGACGCGTGTAGGGGAACAGGCCACGATCATACATTTCCTGAATGAATACGCGCTTTTTCTCCAGCGTCGATTTTGCAAGCTCCATCAGACGCTCGGTTTCGGCGATCAAACCTGGCAGGTCGCCTTTGAAACGATATCCAAGCCGAGCCATGTTTAACGTCACCACACCGATGGAACCCGTCATCTCCGCCGAGCCGAACAGGCCGTTGCCGCGTTTCATCAACTCACGCAGATCAAGCTGCAAACGGCAGCACATGCTGCGCACCGCGTGCGGCGCATAGGCATCGGGGTTTTGTACCTTTTCACCTACCTCATTCAGCATATACTGGCTGCCGATGAAGTTCTGGAAATAGGAGCTACCGATTTTGGCCGTGTTCTCAAACAGCGCTTTGGCAACGGGGCTGTCCCAGTTGAAATCTTCCATCACGTTGACGGTTGGAATCGGGAATGTAAACGGCTGCCCGTGCGAATCGCCCTCGGTCATGACCTCATAATAGGCGATAACGATCTGTTCCATCTCCGGCTGAAAATGTTTGTACGTCATGTCTTCGAGGTTGGTGACGCCACGTTTAGCTGCTTCCGCCAGAATTTCGAGATCATCGATATCACGGAACAGGTGAATGCAATTAGCGGTCGGGAAATTATCGCGCAAATCTGGTGGCACGGTAATGTCGAGCGTGATGTTGGTAAATGGGCTTTGCCCCCAACGCGCCGGAACATTCAGGTTATAGACGAACTGGCGAATGGCCTTTTTGATTTCGACGAAGGGAAGTTTGTCTTTGAACACATAGGGCGCAAGGTAGGTATCGAACGAGCTGAAGGCCTGTGCACCCGCCCATTCGGATTGGAGAATACCGAGGAAATTCGCCATCTGCCCCAGTGCTTCACGGAAATGTTTGGGTGCACGGCTGGAAACTTTGCCTGCTACGCCGTTGAAGCCCTCATCGAGCAGCGCACGCAGGCTCCAGCCCGCACAGTATCCCGTAAGGCAGTCAAGATCATGGATATGGTAATCCGCGCGGCGATGTGCCTGACCTTCTTCGGGCGAATAGACATTATCGAGCCAGTAATTGGCGATAATCTTGCCTGCCGAGTTATTGATTAGCCCCGCATTGCTGTAAGCGGTGTTCGCATTGGCATTGACCCGCCAATCCTGCTGCAAAATATATTCCTCAACCGCCTGTTTGCAGCTCACCAGCGTGTCCTGTGCGGTGGCACGGTTGCGGTTCAGGATGAATGACTTAAGGGTTTTAACGTAACCTGCTGCTGCCAACTCGTCCTCGATCACGCTTTCCATCGCGCTGTCAGCCAGCGCTTCTTTCGAGGTAGAAAGTAACGACATGAACGCATCGAAACTGCCTTCGCCCGATGCCGCAAATGCCTCCTTCAGGCTCGCATGCACCGAGAGTGAAAATACATTCGGCTTCTGCGTAGCGGGCTGTAGAGTACGCGGCAATTGGGTGGTATTAGGCATAAGTGTTGCAGTTTCGGTTAGTTGCATAGAATCCTCCTGTTCTGACTATATATTGGTGCTTTAGGCAAAAGCGATACTACATCTAGTGTTTAATGGGTGCATTTGACCCAGATCAAGTTCTCTAAAAAAGGGATAAACAGTGTGACATTTCCTCTAAGATATTGGTTTGACTTTGATATGATCGCCGAAGGATTTCAGCATCCCGACCGTGCCGGTTAAGTCGTCATGGCTGGTGCGGGGGTTGATCGTGCACATGCGCAGCACATGTTTGCCACCGAGGATGGTTGGGCTGAGCATCGCATAGCCGGAATAGATAATCTCCTGCGCGATGCGATTATTCAGTTCGTTCAGTGCCGATTCATCCAGCCCATCCAGACGATAACGGAAGGTGATGATACCCAGCTGCGCGGGCGTGATGATTTCCCAGCAGTGCTCTTTTCGCAGTAGTGACTCGACATATTCGGCGTTTTCTATGCCTTTGGTGATGGCCGCGCGGAACGCCTCTACCCCGAAGGCTTTGAGCGATAACCACAGCTTGAGCGCGCGGAATCCGCGTGTAAGCTGCACACCATAATCACAGAAATTAATCTGCTCGGCGCATTGCTCGTTGAGCTTCAGATATTCCGCTGAGAAGCGGAAGGTGTTTTTTAGATGCTCGCGGTTCCGCACCAGCACACAGCCGATTTCATAGGGCTGGAACATCCATTTATGTGGGTCAATGCCCAACGAATCAGCAAGTTCGATACCCTCCAGCGCCTTGTAGCCACGCTCGGTGATAGCCGCGCTGCCGCCATAGGCACCATCCACATGCAGCCATAGGCCTTCGGCTTTGCAAAATGCGGAGAGTTCCTTGATAGGATCGGCAGCACCAGCGTTGGTCGTTCCAGCATTGGCTACCACGCAGAACGGCACCAGCCCTTGCAGACGATCCGCCGCGATCTGCTGGCGCAAACTATCTAGCGAAAGGCGGAAGGTTGCGTCAGAGGCAATCTTACGAAGTTGAAACTGTTGGAAACCGAGAATCTTGAGGCCTTTAGCTACGGATGAATGGGTTTGATCGGAGAAATACACCGTGGCGTTGGTGGTATTGCCCGCCAACATCACATGCCGCGCTACCGCCAGGCCCGTCATGTTCGCCATCGAGCCGCCGCTGACGAATAACCCGCCTGCATCTTGCGGAAAGCGGAATAATTCGCGCAGCCATTCAATGGTGGTGACCTCGATTTGTGCTACGCCGGACGGGCCGATAAATGCACCGCTAAAGACGTTAAACGAGGACGCAATCGCATCCGCCATCGCGCTTACAAAATTGCTCGGCCCAGGCACGAATGCGAAATAACGCGGATGATCCAGATGCGTCATCTGGTCAAACACATGGGTTTTAAGCTGCGTGAGTAGCTTATCGACAGGTACCGCTTGCGTAGGCATCGGCTCGTGCAAGCCTTCAGTGATATACTTCAGCGTGGATGGTGTGGTAACGGGTAAATCTTTAAGACCAGTGAAATGATCGACAATCAGGCCAAATACCTTTTCGGCCATAAGGCGCATTTCGTTTTCGGGTAGTGTCAGGAGTGGTATTTGATTATCCATCCTTCCCATCCAGTCTTGGGCGGAGTAGAATGGGCGTGTAAATCATCACAAAAATACCGTAGGCCATTACCCAGCATAGAGCCGCGAGCTGAAAGCCCGTCATCGTATCCATGGGCAGGCACCAGCTAAACACCCGAAGGAATGCCGCCAGATTAATCGCCACAAATGCAACGTGCATGGCTTTACCGATCTCCAAAGGCCTGCCGCTATGCCCCAGCGATACCCGCGCGATCATACCGAGAATCAGTATGCCCATTGCACCGGCGGTCAAGCTATGCGTGGCAAAGGCCGAAGGAACAGAAAGCCTCATCAGCACCGCTGCTTTGGCAAAGAAGCTGAAGATCAGCCAGATATAGCCCACATGAAGCACCCATAACAGCGGAATGCCCAAGGTTTTAACTGTCTGCCATGTACTAAAACGCCAGAGATTCACCACGCCCGCTGCGATAAAAAGCACATAAAGCCATGGCGCATCGGGTATGATGACGTTGCACAAAACAGCCAATAGAGTGCATACTATTGTTAGCTTCTCAATACGCGCCGTGCGCGTGATGCTGATATTTAATCGTCGCTCAGTGAAGAATGGAATCACCCGCCCGCCAATCAGCGTCATCATGATGGTCACAACGCCTAACCCTAAGCGAATACCTGCATCGGCATAGTCGCTATGCGTGAGTGCAGATGCCAGCGCAAAGAGCAATAGCAACACAATAAATCCGTAGTTACGCTTGTTGTTTGAACGTATCAGCGCAGGCGCAATCGCAAGCGCACAGCCCACGAAAAAGCTGGCATCTACCACCATCACCAGAGTTTCAGGCAAGGATGTGGATATAAAAACACATACGCGACCGGCGCACCATATCCCCGTGAGAGCAGCTAAACTTTTCCCTTTCACGGTGGGAAGTCCTGTCCAGTTTGGCACTGCTGTCAGCAAAAATCCCGCAACAATCGCACCCACAAAACCAAACAGCATCTCATGTCGATGCCACTCCACCATATCCCACCTACTGGGCAGATGAGTTGCCATACCGCTAATCAGCATTATGAAATAGCCGAGCACCAACAGCCCGCAAATGCTGCCAAGCAGAAAGAATGGCCGAAAGCCAAGCCGGAACAAGGCAAACCCTCGCAGCAGTGGTTGCTCAGGTTCAGAGATATTGATTAGGGTCATGTGCAGTACCTTCTATTATTGGAATCCGCAGTGATGCTAAGGCGAAATTTCTTAAAAACACTTGAGCCGGATCAATTTGCCACGCGCTTCCACACATTAAGTTTTTGCGCATGATTACACCTTCAATGAGGACAATATGACGAACCGCCGACTACTTTTAACAAGCGCACTTACCCTATGCATCGCCGCCAGCTTTCCTGCTTATGCGGCAGAGCCAACAGCTGTAAAAAGCGAGTTTGAAAAAGCGTTGATGGAGGGAAAGCCTCTGTTCCTGTCGCGCTACCGCTATGAGTATGTCGATCAGGACGGACTGCCGGAAGACGCGCACGCGCACACATTGGTCACACGGCTTGGCTATGAAACCGGTGCCTATAAAGATTTCTCGGCACTCATTGAATTTGAGCATCTGGAGAGTTTGGGGACGGAACGCTTCAACGACAGCATTAACGGCAAAACGCGCTACCCTGTCGTTGTTGATCCGGAAGATACCAATCTCAACCGGCTGATGCTGACCTATGCAGGCCTTCCAGATACCAAGGCTATTCTGGGGCGGCAAACGATTGTTCTTGATAATCAGCGATTTGTTGGCGGCATTGCATGGCGGCAGAACGACCAGACCTTCGATGCGCTCTCAGTATCCAACACCTCACTACCCGATACGACGCTGTATTACGCCTATGCTAATCAGGTCAATCGTGTGCAGGGTACAAATTCTCCTGTCGGCGTATGGGATGATAGCCATATTCACCTGATCAATGCCTCCTACACAGGGCTGCCTTATGGTAGGCTGGTGGGGTATAGTTACCTGCTGGATATTCCTGATTCTGCCGCCTTATCGAGTGCCACCTATGGTGCGCGGTTTGAAGGCAAACAGGCCATAGACAAAGCATTCACGGGATTATTATCGCTCGAATACGCTCATCAGGTCGACTACGCAAATAACCCGAACAACACGAGTTTTAACTACTATATGATCGAGCCAGGTATTGCCTTTGGCCAATGGAAGATCTTAGGTCAGTATGAGCGAATCGAAGGAGATGGCAGCAATGCGATGCAGTTTGCCATCGGCACCAACCATGCGTTTGATGGCTGGGTGGATAAGTTCCTGACGACACCTGCGAATGGCCTCATCGATATGAACATCGCAGTCAATTACACCGTTGCTTCCGAGCAGAAATGGCTGAATGGAACGCGTGCGATGGTGCGTTATCATGATTTCAGGGCAGAAAAAGGCGATGCGCACTACGGCAATGAGTGGAACTTATTCTTTGAGCAAACGATTGAATCGCACTACACCATCGGCATGCAGGCTGGCCATTACGAGGCCGATAACTTCTCAACCGATACCACCAAAATCATGCCGTATGTTCAGGTGAAGTTTTAGGCGTTAGCGATTCAGCACTTCATTGCGTGTGCTGCCCGCAATCGCGATTACTTGCGCGATCAGATGCTCGGCAATACCAAGTCCTGCAACGTGCTTTGTAAATTAATTCACCAGAGGACTGGTGGCACGCTCAAGCGTAATACCAGCAATGCTTGCTTGTCCAGCTAGTATCTTCACGTAGTGTTTCATTGCCTGTTGCTCGCTACATTCCTGTAGATATTCTGCAATCGATTCCCGCACGGCAGCAAACGGCACCACATTGCCAGCCTGATCTCTGAATACCGAAGGATTGCGCTGATAGTAACGCTCGCATTCTTCGTCAGTCGGTGTGGGCACGGTTATTTCCTGCTCAAGCAATCTGTTTACCAGATATTCGCGTGTAAGCTCAGCATCGTCCTGCTCGACAGGAGGCGTGATGCCAAGCCGCATCGCCTCCTGACAGAAAAGCTCACGAATGGTGAGTGCGAGCGCCGCCTGATATTGTGCCTCTTCGACGGTTTCAGAGGGGTGGTATTGCATTTCAGCAAACACCTCATCGTCGGTGATTTCTATTTTATTCACAAATACGGGCATGATTATCTCCTCGCTGCGCGGCTACGCACCACCTGATAAGGGCGCCAGACATAACGCACGGGTGCGCTTAAAATATGTACTAAGCGGGTGAATGGAAAGAGGAAGAAAATGAACATCCCCAAAATCAAATGCGCTTTGTAAGGCCAAGCCAGCGGCTCAATCAACTCCGGATGTGCGCCCTGGAAGGTGATGATACTCTGGCACCACTGCGAGAGTGCCATCATCACGCTGCCATCTGAATGGCCGAGTGAGTATGGAATTGTCGCCAACCCAAGCGAAAGCTGCACCCAAAGGATAACAAGAATTGCCACGTCTGCCGGTGCGCTGGTCACGCGTACACGCGCTACAAATAATCTCCGGAAACACAGAATAGTGAGGCCGATAAAACAGATCGTCCCGAAAATCCCACCCATCACAATCGCCACCATCTGCTTATTCTCTGCGCTGATGACGTGATGATATAAGCTGTGCGGTGTCAGCAGGCCGACGAGATGCCCAAAAAACAGGAAAATCACGCCGATATGAAACAGGATATTGCCGACACGCAGGCCTTTATCCCCCATGATTTGGCTAGAGGATGCGCGCCATGAATATGGCTCGCGGTCATAACGGATGACTGTGCCAAGCACCATCACCACCAGCACGATGTAGGGCAACATGCCAAAGAAAAACTCATGAAAGAAAGTAATCATATCCGTTGCTCCATTACTTGCGGCTTCCCGCCACCACATCCACCACTGCTACAGCTACCGCCACCACAACCTCCCGCTTTATCGGCCCCCGATTGTGGTGGGGCAGCACCCATAAACTCTATTGGTTTTTCTTCCCATTCTTTATCAAGCGCTGCAAAATCAATAGTCTCAGGGCGTGGCCGCAGAGTAACTTTTGCAGGCTCTTTGCCCATCAGGCGTATCAGGCTGTCCAAAATTACATGATGGTAGCTTCCTCGCTCTGCCAGTCGTTTCGATAAAGCTTCAATAACATGCAGCGGATCACCAAGCATGTCGATTGCCTCGTGATTCGGAAGCGTTGAGATAAACTCCAAAAATGCTGGCAGATAATCGGGAAGCTCGCTCGCCCCCAGTTCAAAGCCATGCTCTTTATACAGCTCAGCCAGATCAACCATCGCCTGCCCACGGTCACGCGATTCGCCGTGTACATGCTCAAACAAATGCAAAGACAGGGAACGTACGCGATCAAAGGCATCGACATATGCTTCCTGCAGATCAAATAGATCGCTTGCTGCTGCTTGCTGTGCAAAAGCGTAAATGGCGGCGCGATCTTTAGGCCTTAAGATTGCCTCTCTATCTATAAAATCAGCAAGATCGACAATACCGTCCTGCCACTCCTGAGTTGGATAACAAAGCATAATTCCTAGCGCTTTGAAGGTAAGCGAATTAGCTGCTGGCATGGGTGCCTCCGAATAGGTTTTTACGTTTTGGTTTACTAAACATGTTGTAATCATTGCCGCCACTGTTACAGCCATCGCCGAACGAGAAGCCGCAACCAGAGCGCACATCAAATGCCGACATCGCATATTCCTTGTGCGAAGTGGGGATGACGTAGCGATCTTCGTAATTGGCAATCGCCATGTAACGGTACATTTCCTCAACCATGGCTTCGCTCGTATTGGTTTGCTTGAGCACTTCAGTGTTGGCGACCCCATCGACGTGACGCGAGCGCATGTACGCACGCATTGCCAGCATCCGTTCAAGTGCATCTTCGACAGGTTTTTCTTTACCTGCTGTCAGCAAGTTCGCGAGATACGTCACTGGAATACGTAGCGATTTCACATCAGGAATCATGCCATTCATGCCCATGTCACCACTTTCTGCAGCATTCTGAATGGGCGAAAGCGGCGGGATATACCATACCATCGGTAGGGTGCGGTATTCCGGATGCAATGGGAATGCAATCTTCCATTCCATTACCATTTTATAGACGGGGGAACGTCTGGCCGCCTCCATCCAGCTATCAGGAATCCCCTCGGCTTTCGCGGCAGCAATCACTTCGGGATCATTTGGATCAAGGAACATATTTAGCTGCGCCTGATACAAATCTTTCTCATCTTCGGTGCTTGCAGCTGCCTCAATCTTATCCGCATCATAGAGTAGTACGCCCAGATAACGGATACGTCCGACGCAGGTTCCGAGCATACGGTTGGCTCACCCGCTTCAATACGCGGATAACAGAAGGTACATTTTTCTGACTTGCCAGACTCCCAGTTGAAGTAGATTTTTTTATACGGGCATGCCGAAACGCACATGCGCCAACCACGACACTTATCCTGATCGATAAGCACAATGCCATCTTCCTCGCGCTTATAGATCGAACCTGATGGGCACGCAGCAACGCAGGTAGGATTTAGGCAATGTTCGCACAAACGAGGCAAATACATCATGAAGGTATTCTCGAACTGACCGTACATTTCCTTCTGCACGTTCTCGAAATTGTAATCCTTGCTGCGATGCTCGAATTCGCCACCCAAAATTTCTTCCCAGTTTGGACCACCCACAATCTTATCCATTTTCTTGCCAGTAATCACCGATACGGGTTGGGCAGAAGGCATGGTTTTCGATTCCGGTGATTTTTGTAAATGCTCGTAATCGAAGGTGAATGGCTCATAGTAATCATCGATAGATGGCATATTCGGATTGGCGAAGATATTTGCCAAGCTGCGCCATCTGCCGCCCTGCTTGGGTTGTAGCTTACCATTTTTCTTACGCGTCCAGCCACCATTCCAGCGCTTCTGGTTTTCCCAGTCTTTCGGATAACCAATACCAGGCTTGGTTTCAACGTTGTTGAACCACGCATATTCAACACCACGCCGCGAGGTCCATACGTTTTTGCAGGTGACCGAACAGGTGTGGCAACCGATGCATTTGTCCAGATTGAGGACTTTACCGATTTGTGCTCTTACTCTCATTGCCTTATGCTCCCTGTTTGCCAAGTGCGGTTTGCTCTAAGCGCGGTATCTCGCCGTGGAAGAGCTTGTCGCCATAGCTGTCTTCGTTCATCCATTCCACCTTATCCATTTTGCGTAGCACAATGAACTCGTCGCGGTTACTTCCTACTGTTCCGTAATAGTTAAAGTCATACGAAAGTTGAGCATACCCGCCGATCATATGGGTGGGTTTCAGCACTGTACGCGTTACAGAGTTATGAATACCACCCCGTGCCCCGGTGATTTCACTACCAGGTACGTTTACGATTTTCTCCTGCGCGTGATACATCATCATCATACCTTCAGGCACACGCTGACTGACCACTGCTCGAGCGGTCAATGCGCCGTTAGCATTATAGGCTTCCACCCAATCGTTATCGATGACGCCGATTTTTTTTGCATCGATTTCCGAAACCCATACAATTGGTCCACCACGCGATAGCGTTAACATCAGCAAATTGTCAGTATAGGTCGAGTGAATACCCCATTTTTGGTGTGGCGTAATGAAGTTGAGTACAATCTGTTTGCGGCCTTTGCCGAACTTCTGGCTGACCTCATCAGTAGTTTTCAAATCCACAGGTGGTTTGTAGGTGCACAGCTGCTCGCCAAATGCACGCATCCATGCATGATCTTGATAAAGCTGCTGACGACCTGTCAGTGTGCGCCATGGAATCAACTCGTGCACGTTAGTATATCCCGCCGTGTAGCTCACATGTTCAGATTCAATGCCACTCCATGTCGGTGATGAGATGATTTTACGCGGCTGCGCCTGAATATCGCGGTAGCGGATTTTTTCATCTTGTCGTGTTTCAGCAAGATGGACATGATTCCGACCAGTTGCTTCGCCAAGCGATTTCCATGCTTTCACTGCAACTTCGCCGTTGGTTTCAGGTGCAAGCATCATGATAGTTTCGGCAGCATCAATGGCCGTTTCAATACGCGGCAATCCTTTGCTGATTCCATCTTCCGTGACCGTATAATTCAGCTCTGCAAGCTGCTTAAGCTCATGCTCCGTATTCCACGACACCCCTTTGCCGCCATTGCCGAGTTTGGCGAGCATTGGCCCTAGCGAGGTGAATTTCTTATAAGTATTTGGATAATCCCTCTCTACCAGATGTATGCTTGGCATGGTTTTGCCTGGAATGGGTTCACACTCACCACGCATCCAGTCTTTTACATCCAGACCTTGTGCGATTTCGTTTTGTGTATCGTGCTTGATGGGGTTGAGAACTACATCGTGCTCGACTCCCAGATGCCCCACGCAGACTTCAGAGAATTTCTTTGCAATCCCTTTATAAATATCCCAATCCGTACGTGACTCCCAGGCCGGATCAACTGCCGCAGAAAGCGGGTGAATGAAGGGATGCATATCCGATGTATTCAGGTCATGCTTTTCATACCATGTGGCGGTCGGCAGCACGATATCCGAATACATGCACGTGGTAGACATGCGGAAATCAAGTGTGACCAACAGGTCGAGTTTGCCTTCAGGGGCTTTATCATGCCAGACCACTTCCTTGCTCAGGCTTCTTCCTTCTTCGCCTAAATCCTTGCCCTGCACGCCATGTTGAGTGCCAAGCAGATGCTTGAGAAAATACTCATGCCCCTTACCGCTGGAGCCGAGAATATTGGAGCGCCAGACAAACATGTTGCGCGGCCAGTTTTGTGGTGCATCCGGGTCGTGGCAGGAAAGTTTCAGCTCGCCTGATTTCAATCCTTCCACTATCGCATCCGCTACAGGCACGCCTGATTGTTGAATGGATGCGCCAAGCTCAAGCGGGTTACGCTCCAACTGCGGGGCAGAAGGCAACCAGCCCATACGCTCGGACTTGGCATTGCAGTCAATGAAAGAAGCATTCTTCCACTCTGGATTATCTTCCAGCGGCGAAAGAATTTCTTCCATTTTAATTTTCTCATAGCGCCACTGATCCGTATGGGCATAGAAAAACGACGTTGAATTCTGTTGGCGCGGAGGACGGTTCCAATCGGTCGCAAATGCCAGCGGTGCCCAGCCCGTTTGCGGGCGGAGCTTTTCTTGGCCGACATAGTGACTCCAGCCACCACCCGACTTGCCAATGCACCCGCACATCACTAGCATATTGATGATGGAACGATAATTCATATCCATGTGATACCAATGGTTCATCGCCGCACCGATAATCACCATCGATTTGCCATGGGTTTTATGCGCATTCTCAGCGAATTGACGCGCGACATTGATGACATGCTCCCGTTTAACACCGGTAATATGTTCTTGCCATGCAGGTGTGTACGGCAAGTCATCATCGAATGATGTTGCCACATTTCCACCACCCAGCCCGCGATCCACACCGTAATTGGCAATAAACAGATCGTAACAAGTGGTGATCAGGGCTTCGCCGTCTTTTAGTTGCATTCTGACGACGGGAATATTGCGCTCTAAGATACTGGCGTGATCGGTCGAATTAAAATGCTCATGCTCCAGATTTCCGAAATATGGAAAAGCAGCACTCGCCACCTCGCGCTTGCTATGCTCCATGAGCGATAGCAGTGGCCACAATTCCTCGCCCGTCACTTCGTCTTTTGATTCCAGGTTCCATTTTCCTTTTTGACCCCAGCGCGAGCCGATGGTGCCGTTGGGGATACGCACTTTTTCCCCATGACCACACACAACCACTGGTTTCCATTCAGGATTATTATCTGTGCCCATATTGCCTTCAAAATCAGAGGCGCGAATCATGCGTTCTGGAACCAGATAACCCTCTTTGTTTTTTACAAGTCGCACTAAAAACGGCATGTCCGTGTACATGCGGCAATAATCGTCGAAATAATCGCTTTTGCCTTTCACATGCCACTCACTGGCAATCACATGCCCCATCGCCATCGCCATCGCCGCATCGGTTCCCTGCTTGGGGTGCAGCCAGAGATCACAAAGTTTGGCAACTTCGGAATAATCGGGCGTTACGGCCACGGTTTTTGCGCCTTTGTAGCGTACCTCCGTGAAAAAGTGGGCATCGGGCGTGCGCGTTTGCGGCACGTTGGAACCCCAGGCAATAATAAAGTTGGAATTATACCAATCGGCGGATTCCGGCACATCGGTTTGCTCGCCCCATGTTTGCGGGCTTGCAGGAGGCAGATCGCAATACCAGTCATAAAAGCTCATGCACACGCCGCCAATCAGCGACAAGTAGCGTGAGCCAGCGGCATATGAAACCATGGACATGGCAGGAATAGGCGAGAAGCCAATGATACGGTCGGGCCCATGTTTTTTTGCGGTGTACACGTTAGCAGCAGCGATGATCTCATTCACCTCATCCCAATCGGTGCGTACAAATCCACCAAGTCCGCGCACTTTCTGATAGGATTTGCGGGTTTGCTCATTCCCGACAACGGCTGCCCATGCATTCACTGGGTCTTTCGCTATTTTCTTGGCATCGCGGTAGGCTTTCAGCAAGCGACTACGAATGAGCGGGTATTTCAAGCGGTTGGCGCTGTAGAGATACCAGGAATAGCTGGCACCACGCGAACAGCCACGCGGCTCATGATTAGGCATATCAGGACGGGTGCGCGGATAGTCCGTTTGCTGCGTTTCCCAGGTAACCAGACCATTTTTTACATAAATCTTCCAGCTGCACGAGCCCGTGCAATTCACGCCATGGGTGGAGCGAACAATTTTATCATGCTGCCAACGATCACGTAGGTGGCCCACCTGCGACTCCATCGGTGGTGATACCGGTGGCCCGCGAATGGCTCTCTTTCTGTTTGAAAAAGGTCAGCTTGTCGATTAAATAGCTCATATTGTGCCTTCCTCGGATGTTATGCTGCTGGATGTTAGGTGGCGAACTACCTTGGTGCGATTGATGTGGATCAACTTCGCTTTTTCATGAAATTTAGCATTTTACCTCGGCTCCTTTGCGGAAATACCAGATGTACGTCACAAACAGGCAGGTGATGTAATAACCGATAAAGCTCCACAGCGCGGTATCTGCAGCCCCTGTTGCTTCAATCGACCAGCCGAAGCATTTGGGCAGCACAAATGCGCCGTAAGCAGCAATGGCGGCGCTGAAGCCAAGCACTGGTGCTTTTTCCTTCGGCGGGAAAATTACCCCAATCATGCGGAAGACTGATCCGTTGGCGATACCTGTGGTGGTAAACAGCACCATAAAACAGGCAAAGAATCCTGCGAATTGTTTGGATTCCGGCTGGATGAAATGAATCACTCCAACGACCGCCGCAATCATGACAATCAGGTTCCAGAACGTGACCGATGCGCCGCTGGTTTTATCCGACATCCAGCCACCAATGGGGCGGATAAGCGCACCAAGCAATGGCCCGATGAACGCATAATCAAGCGGATTTACTTCCGTAAACTGCGTTTTAATGAGCAATGGAAACGCGGCGGCATAGCCAATAAAAGAGCCAAACGACATGACATAAAGCCATGTGGTGAGATACATATGCTTGCGTTTGAAAATGATAAGCTGCTCAGCCAGCGGCGTTTTTGCTGATTTCAAATTATCCATGCCAAACGCGGCGGCAAGTGTGCACAAGATGATTGGAATCACCCAGATGAATCCTGCATTCTGTAGCCATACGGTTTTGGTTGCGCCATCTGCAGCGGTCATGGTTTGCGAAGCACCACTAAGATCGCCAAATACACTGGCGCCGATTACCACGGGCACCAGAAATTGCAGTGCACTCACGCCGAGATTGCCAAGGCCAGCATTAAGGCCAAGGGCGGTACCTTGCGCCTTTTTCGGAAAGAAAAAGCTGATGTTTGACATGGAAGAAGAAAAGTTTCCGCCGCCAAAGCCACAAGCAAGCGCGAGTAGCAGCATGGTTTCATATGGCGTATTCTGGTCTTGAACGGCAATCCCAATACCAATGGCAGGAATCAGCAATGTGATGGTGCTCAGGACTGTCCAGTTACGCCCTCCGAAAATCGGCACCACAAACGAATAGATGATGCGCAGTGTGGCACCAGTTAAACCCGGAACCGCCGCCAACGTAAAAAGCTGCTCTTTCGTGAAATTGAACCCGACACTGTTGAGATTGACAGCCACCGCCGACCAGATCATCCATGTGGCGAACCCTAGAAAAAGACAGGGGATCGAAATCCATAAATTGCGGCGCGCAATTTTCTTGCCATGCTTTTCCCAGAAAGTGCTGTCTTCAGGGTTCCATTGTTCCAGTGGTTTTGACATAAAAAGCCTTTTTGGGTTGGAGGGTTACGAGTGCTTGGGTGCTACATCCAGCTCAGGCAGGAATTTCGGCCCACGCAGCTCAGGGTGTTGTTGTTTTTCCATCAGCATGATTGCGAAATGCATCCAGATAAGTGCTATCGATACCAGCACAAACAGCAGCATGAAGCAGCTTGTCCAGATATTGGTGAGATCGTTGAGAATACCGAATGCCAGGGGTAGAAAAAAGCCACCAAGCCCGCCGATCAGTCCGACAATACCAGCAACAGAGCCAACATTATCCGGATAGTAGACAGGAATATGTTTATAGACGGCAGCCTTGCCAAACGACATGAATAGACCCAACACGAATATGATCACTGTGAAGGGAACAACGCTAAGCCCTGTGCTGAACTCGATGTTTTCGCCGTTGATGCCGTGAATGACATAATCGGTGGATGGATAGCTGAGGATGAAACAACAGATGATGCAGACGGAGAATGTCCAGTACATCACTTTGCGTGCCCCGTATTTATCCGACATCCAGCCACCAATGGCACGGAAGGCAGAGGCAGCAATAGAAAAGCTGGCAGCCAACATACCTGCGACCTTGATGTCCAGCCCGTATGCGCCGACATAATAGCGCGGCATCCACAAAGCGAGTGCGACGAAAGCCCCGAATACGAAGAAATAATAAAGGGAGAACCGCCATACTTGCAGTTTTTTAAGTGGCGCAAGTGCCATTTTAGTGGTTTTTGCTGGTGCACCCGTTTTGCGGCGCTCTACCAGCTCAGGCTCATCTTTGGTCATCAGAAACCACAGGATAGTTGTCACTGCGAGCGCTATGGCCCAGATCTGCGCCACACTATGCCAGCCATAGGCGACCATGATAAAGGGTGCAGCAAATTTGGTGACGGCAGCACCGATATTTCCCATACCGAAAATGCCAAGCGCAATGCCTTGTCTATCTTTGCTGTACCATTTGGAGAGATAGGCAATGCCTACCACGAATGTGCCGCCTGAAAGCCCCATGCCGAGCGCCGTCACCAGCATCATTTCGTAGGTTTCTGCATAGGTGAGCATCCATGTGGAGGCCGCTGCACAAAGAGAAACAAGCAGCATCACTCTCCGACCGCCAAACTGATCTGCCCAGATACCTAAAAACAATCGCACCAATGATCCGGTAAGAATCGGTGTGCCAATCAATAAGCTGAACTGAGTGTCGTTCAGATTTAGCTCCTGCTTAATCTGAACGCCAATAATGGCAAATATAGTCCATACTGCAAAGTTCAGCGTGAACTCTAGTGTCGTGCTGTAAAGAGCCCGCTTCTGCTGGTTGGAAGGGATTGTTTTAAGATTAACCATAGAGACCTCACGACCTATTTGTGATGGCCTGAGACTGCTCTAACCCTAAAAAAACCTAATTGATCCGTATCAAGTATTTTTAACGAGGGATGCTTTTTAATCGGGTTGTGTCACGAAAATGAGGTTGATCTGTGTCAAGCCAAAATGGAATAGAAGCGGCGACTGAGTCCTTTGAAGCGCCTGAGAAAGCGCCAACATGGCTGGGGTTGCAAGCGCCGCGCTATACCAGTTATCCATCGGCGCAGCATTTTCATAGAGGCGTGAATACAGATCAGCATGCCGCATGGCTCTCATCCATAGATAAGAATCAGACAATCTCTGCCTATGTGCATATTCCATTTTGCCGAGAACTATGCTGGTTCTGTGGATGCCACACGAAGATGACCTACCGCGATGAACCGATAGAAAAATACGTGCGCATATTGCTGGATGAGATTGCACTGATTGGTGGTCACACCGCCGGAAAAGGCAAATTGAAGCAGATTCATTTTGGCGGCGGAAGCCCAAGCCTGCTGAACCAATCACAGTTAATGTCGATTTTATATGCGCTGGCATCAGCATTTGAGTTTTCGCCGCCTGGCGAACTAGCTATTGAGCTTGATCCGCGCACCACCAGCGAAGAAAAAATAGCGTTCTACGGCAGTCTTGGATTCACGCGCGTCAGCATGGGGATTCAGGACTTTGACCCAAAGGTGCAGAAAGCGGTGAATCGTATCCAATCATTTGAGATGGTGGCAGGATTAATGCAGCACCTGCATAACGCAGGTATTCATCAGATCAATACAGACTTGATTTATGGACTGCCTTACCAAACCGTGACCAGTTTCGAGCGTACATTGAAGCAAACGCTGTCGCTTGCACCATCACGCATTGCGCTCTTCTCCTACGCCCATGTACCGCATATGAAAAAGCATCAGCGCTTAATTGATGAACATGCGTTACCTGATGATCGCACGAAGCTCACGCTTTATCGGATGGCGACAGAGTTTTTACTAGCAAACGGCTACACAGCGATTGGTATCGACCATTTTGCGCGAGAAGATGACGCTCTGGCAGTTGCCGCGAACACTCATCGCATGCGGCGTAATTTTCAGGGCTACGTCACGGATACGACTGATATTCTGTTGGGCTTTGGCACTTCTGCCATCAGTCAGTTTCCAGCAGGCTACACCCAGAACTACAGCGCCACCCACGAATACAGCAAGCGTATTGAAGCAGAAGAGCTTGCGACATGTCGGGGCTGGAAGGCGGGCGCAGAGGATAGTTTCCGCAAAGAAATTATTGATACACTGATGTGCTACATGGAGGCCGATATAGGCCAGATTGCTGCGCGTCATGGTCTCGATGCCAACATCTGCGCGCGCGAGCTAACATTGCTGCAGGAATGTGCCTACAGCGATATTGCACATACAAAGGGAAACCTTGTGCAGATCGCCACACCGTATCGCATGGCATCGCGCGCAGTAGCGGCGGTATTTGATCAGTATCAACTGCCAGACTCGGCACGTTATTCGAGAGTATCCTAGCTATGGAGAAACCCACATGAAAAACTTGGAAAGATTTCGTCATGAGCATGCCGAGATATTAGGAGTAGCCTATGAGATTCGCCATCTGCTGCAACCCAATCATGTATCAAAAAATGCTGGCATGCTACATGCGCTCCTTGCTCAATTGACGCGAAAAACGCTGGCGCATTTGCTGCATGAAGACCGAAGTGTCTATCAGGAGCTTTTGCTCAGTGAACATGAGCCCACAAGAATGCTCGCCAGAAATCATGTGCAAAGCATGGGTTGTTTTGCCGATGGCTTAAAAAACTATCTGCATCACTGGCCCGACACGCAGATTCTAAAGCGCAAACCAAAACAGTTCTGTGAACAGACTGAGGCGCTGATTGCCGATCTTGAGCGCCGCATTGATCATGAAGAGCGTGGGGTGTATCCTTTTTCTGAGGTCATGGCATGAACCGCAGCGATATACGGATGCCCTTCGATCCGCCTTATGGAACTCACGCACAGGCGAGCCCATTCGAGCAATTCTACGCATGGTATAAGGAAGCAACTGCCAAAGAGAAACAGGATGTTTCAGCGGTATGCCTGGCAACATCGACACGATGCGGCGCTCCTTCCTGCCGTATGGTGCTACTGAAAGATTTCAGTGAGGCGGGCTTAACTTTCTATACCAATTCACATAGTCGCAAGGGCTGCGATATCGATGACAATCCGCAGGCTGCCATGTGTTTTTATTGGCCAGAGTGCGGGCGGCAGATTCGTGTGGAGGGCTTTGTAACCCATCTGAGTGATGCGGAGGCGGATGCGTATTTTGATACACGCCCACTCAAATCACGTATCGGTGCATGGGCATCACAGCAGTCCACGCCACTCAAAGACCGCTCCGAGCTTATGAAGCGCATTGCCTATTACACAGCAAAATGGGCAACGGGAAATGTGGAAAGGCCGCCTTACTGGAAAGGCTTTCGGATTGTTCCAGATTATTTTGAGTTCTGGGGCAACGGCGCATACCGCATTCACGAGCGCCACATCTATTACCTTCGTGATGATGATTGGTACGAGGCCATGCTTCAACCCTAATAATGGATCTGATTTATGATTAGAAAAATAATCAAACTACGAAAATTGCTTGTCAGGCCAATTCCTGTTTTTGCTCTTCAGCTTATTTTAAGTAAGTGTATTCATACAGTTGCCAAGAATAATCCCCGTATTTTTTTCCGACTAGGCACACACTCTCAAAAATGCTTCCTTATTGCGCCAATGGATATGCCTTTTGTGCTATTCTTGCGAGCCAATCCGCAGAAGCCTGAGCTTCTGGTTAGAAGAACCGCCTCTGAACCTTGGGATGCAAAGATATCTGGCAGCTTCATGAATTTACTGAAGCTGGTCGAGGCCCGCATGGATGGAGATGCGCTCTTTTTCTCAAGAGAATTGGTCATCGAAGGAGATACCGAAGCGGTGGTAGCCTTAAGAAACGCACTGGATGACATGGATAGCACTGTGATTGACGAAGCGGCCAAAGCCTTCGGCAGGCCGGGTGCCATAGGATTAAAATTCGCCCGAAAACTAGAGGAACTGCACCATGAATTTGCCAAATAACCCGCCAGAGCTGGTCTGTCCGGCTGGCACGCCTGCCGCTCTCAGAACCGCCGTTGATGCTGGCGCGGATGCGGTGTATTGCGGCTTCCAGAATGCCACTAACGCCCGCAATTTTCCGGGGTTGAATTTTACCCCTGAGGAAATGGAAGAGAGCGTGGACTATGCGCATACGCGTGGAAAAAAAGTGCTGCTTGCACTAAATACCTTCCCGCCTGCTGGTCAGACATTGCTATGGAAACAAGCGGTTGCCGATGGCGTACGGCTTGGTGTGGATGCAATGATTGTCGCTGATATCGGGGTGGCGCATCATATTGCCACCACATATCCCGACCAGCGTCTTCATTTATCGGTGCAGGCTGGAGCACCTTCAGTGGAAGCGATTCGCTATTATTGCGAGGAGTTTGGTGTCAAGCGTGTGGTGTTGCCAAGAATATTAAGCATTCCAGAGATCAAGCAGCTTAAAAACGAAATACCCTGCGAGATCGAAACCTTTATCTTCGGTAATCAGGGACTCATGGCAGAGGGAAGATGCAGCCTGACGAATTTCGTCAGCGGCGTATCCACCAATTTCGACGGCGTGTGTTCACCGCCGAGCGATGTGACGTTTCATGAAGATAAAAACAACATGCTCTATTCCCAGCTCGGCGAATTTACGATTGACTGCTTCTCCTGTTCGCAAGGAGCTGGTTATCCTACCATCTGCAAAGGCAAATACGTCGCCCCACATCGCAATGAACCCTATTATGCCTTTGAAGAACCTATCAGCCTGAATTTGTTTGATCTGCTGCCACAAATGGTGGGCGCAGGCATTGAGGCTTTCAAAATTGAAGGACGACAGCGTTCGCGTGCTTATATCCGGCAAGTGGTCAGTGCCTGGCGCCTCGCCCTGGATAGCGTGATGCAGGGTAAACCCGTTCCCAAAGCCGATCTGGTCGCGCTGACCGAAGGACAGAAAGAAACCACCGGCGCGTTTCGCAGCAAGCAATGGAGGTAGCGATGTCAACAAAATTAGCCCTTGGCCCCGTACTGTTTAATTGGAAAGCAGAATATTGGCGGGATTTTTATTTTCGGGCAGCCGATGAATGGGATGTGGATACGGTGTATGTGGGAGAAGTAATCTGCTCTAAACGTAGCCCGTTCTTTGAGCCGTATTACGACGAAGTGGCTTCACGGTTGAGTGCAGCCGGTAAGAAAGTAGTGTTTTCAACCCTCTCAGAAATCATGATTCCGCGTGAACGCAAAATGACGGAATCCGTTTGCACATTGGATGACTATCCGGTGGAAGCAAACGATGCCGCTGCTTTATTTCATTTGCGAGGAAAGCCCCATTACATCGGCCAGTATGTCAACACCTATAACGAAGACACTATGGCGCATCTGGTAAAAAACGGCGCACAGCACTTCACTTTTCCCAGCGAATTGTATGCCGCAGCACTGAAAGCGCTGGTCACGGAAGCCAAAAAGCTGGAGGTTGGCAGCGAAATTATGGTTTTCGGGCGTGCGCCACTGGCACTATCGGCACGCTGTTATCACGCCAGAGCACATAATAAAATCAAGGATACCTGCCAGTTCGTATGCGAAAATGATCCTGATGGAATGGAGCTAAAAACCGCTGATGGGAAGCCCTTCCTTGCCATTAATGGTGTGCAAACCATGTCACACACCTATTTGAATCTGGCTCAGGAAATTCCCGAAATGATGCGCTGGGGGCTTGATTATATCAGGCTCTCACCGCACACACTGGACATGGGAAAGGTGATTGAGGCCTTCCAAGGAGTAGTGCAAGGACGGTTTGAGCCGCTAGAAGCTATTCGAATGGTTCGGGAAGTGGATACTTCCTTAAAGTTTTCTAATGGATTCTTCCACCACAAGCCTGGTTATTTGTGGTACTCAGCCGCCTAAAAAACTCTCTCGTTATTGTAGACGTTTATCCTGTTTATTCTATTGAGATTTTTGCCGTTACAGCTATAGTCGCTGAAAGAATAGCGGAACTATGCCTGATGACCAGTGTGTTATATGATTTTTGTGATTTTATCCATGAAGCCCAGAAGGAACGCGGCTCTGTATCTCTGTATCTGCGAAGCCATGGACAGCAGTTTTCCGAGGAGCTTGAATCGCAATTTGTGATCGTTGATACGCGCCTGAAGCCCCTAAACTCTTTGCCGAAGCAGCAAAATGCAAAGTTAGAGCAATTTCTACATGCCGCCCATTATCTGGCGGCCAAAAGAAAATACATCATTGCGCGGATGATTGAAGCACCTGAGGCGATCTCTTTTTATAGCCGCGAGATTATTGCCCCAGCCATTGATATTACGCAGGAACTGGCCGTATTTGATGCTGATAATCAACCTGCCAAAGTCGCAGCACTCATGCATTTTTTGCAGTGGAAGGAGCGCGTTGGGCTTGAACGAGCACTGGGAACACAACTGCTGACAATGGATTGGAAAGAGTCTCCCGAACTCAGGGAGCGGTTGCAGTATATCATTTCCGAACAGCAAGCCTATGAACGCATGTTCATGATGCTCGCTGATAGCAAAGGCCGCGAAGCTATCGAGAAACTGAAGAAGGAAAATGAAAGTTTCAAGCGCGTAGAAGAGATTCACTCAGCACTCAAAAACGGTACTTCACCGCAACTTGAAACTCTGAATGCGACCGAGTGGTTCAATTTGTTTACTGCAAAAATGGATGTGCTGCACGAAGTCAGCCGTATGATGATCAAGCAGCTTGCTAAAGCGGATGAACCTTTACAAAAGCCAGCAAAAGCAAATGGCAAGGCACCCGCAGCAGCCCCACCAGTACCCAGCCAGAGCACTACGGATACAAGCGGGATTGAGTCAGGCGTGCGCGCTTATATGGAGACGATCACAGCGCTTCCGCTCTTTGCGGGACTTGATGCGGTCAGCCTGAATGATATTCTGAAATATGCCCGCATCGCTAATCACAATAAAGGCGCGCTGATTTTTATGCAGGGTGAACAGGCTTCGCGCTTTTATATTATTTTAGAGGGCTGGGTGAAGCTGTTTAAGGGTAATGTCGATGGTCAGGAGTCTATTCTTCAGGTGCTTAGCACGGGCGACAATATGCTGGAAACCGTCATTTTTAATGATACGCCGCTGCCGGTGAATGCGCAAGCAGTCGACAATGTGAAGCTGCTCTCTATTCCAGCCTCGATGATTCGGGAGAAACTTAAGAATAACCATGCGTTGGCAGTGAATATGCTCTCTACCGTTTCCGGCAGGTCTCAGGCGCTGATCAGCCAGTTTGAGCAACTGACGCTTAAAACCGTGACGCAGCGTGTGGGTTGGTTCTTACTGAAGCTGTTTTTGGAAAGTGGTGATCGCACAAAAAACCTCAAGCTACCCTATGATAAATCCTTGATTGCGGGCTACCTCGGCATGAAACCTGAGACGTTCTCACGCACGCTGCAAACGCTCAAAGAGCAAGGTATTGACATAGAACGAAGTGCAATCAGTCTGCCAGATGTTTTCGCACTGTGCGATTTCTGTGATAGTGATCTTGCCGCTCAATGCAGCCGCCACAACACACCGGCGTGCCCAAACCCCCAGTGCGTTAACTAGACTTTCAGTAGTTGATCCACATCAATTGCAGAAAAACCTTTTCCTTTTAGCATCCCTTTATCCGAAGCCTGAAACGCCTAACGGCTGGCATGTCGCCAGTCTAAGGATTTTAGGCCGTGGGCATAAGCTCACCGGGTAGCGACGGAAACGCCTCTGCCTCCCGCGTTTGGAAAGGATATGAAGGTGCTGAAGGATTCATTTGGGAGAAAATTCCCGTATTTAAGGCTGTCCGTGACGGAAGTGTGTAACTTCCGCTGCACCTATTGTCTGCCTAATGGCTATCAGAAAACTGACCGTGATTTCCTCACGCTCCCTGAGATTACGCGACTTGCAACGGCTTTTGCCGAACTTGGCACGCACAAAATTCGCTTAACGGGTGGTGAACCAACGGTACGGCGGGATTTGACCCAGATTGCGCGCGCCGTCAGCAATATTTCGGGTATTCGCACGGTGGCGCTCACCACGAACGGCTATAACCTGAAGGAAAATGTCAAAGCCTTCCGCGATGCAGGGATCAATGCGCTGAATGTGAGCGTCGATAGTCTGAATAGTGAGCGCTTTTACGCCATCACCGGGCAGGATAAACTGACACATGTGCTGGAAGGTATCGAAGCGGCAAAAGCGACAGGATTCAACAACATCAAGATTAACTCGGTACTGCTCAAGGAAGTCACCGATCACACACTGCCGGAGTTCCTAACGTGGATTAAGCGTGAGGCATTGTCTGTGCGCTTTATTGAGCTGATGCAAACAGGTGAGAATCTTGCCTTCTTCAAGCAACACCATATCAGCGCGAATGTGATTATTCAGCAGTTGCTGGAACATGGGTTCGTGCCAGAAATCCGTAAACCCGATAGCGGCCCCGCGCAGGAATTTACCCACCCTGATTATGCAGGAAAAATCGGTATCATCGCGCCTTATTCCAAGGATTTCTGCAAAAGCTGTAACCGCCTGCGCGTTACCTCGCGTGGTAAGCTGATGCTTTGCTTGTTCGGTGAAGGCGGATACGATTTGCGACCATACTTACAGCACGACGACCAGCGCGAAGAACTCATCGCCGCCATCGCCTCGGCGCTGCATTTCAAACATGAAAGCCATTATTTACAACAAGGGATCACCGGCTCCACGCCACACCTTGCCACACTCGGAGGATAGATGAAGCCAAGTTTTCAAATGATAGACGTGGGGAATAAACCCATTAAGCACCGCATCGCTGTTGCCAGTGGTGAGATTGTCGTCGGGGCGGAAACCTTCGCGCTGATTCGTGACCGTAAATTACCCAAGGGTGATGTGCTGATGCTGGCGGAAATAGCTGGTATTCAGGGGGCGAAAAAAGCCTATGAGATGATTCCGCTCTGTCACCCTATGGGGCTGGATATGGTGCGCATTTTAACCGAACTCCTGCCCGAAGAAAATGCCGTGCGCGTGTTTTGCGTGGCCTCAGTGCATGCCAAGACCGGTATCGAGATGGAAGTGCTTGCGGGCGTGAATGCTGCACTGCTGACGATTTGGGATTTAAGCAAGATGATCGAGGCAAATCTAGCCATGCGCGAGATTAAGCTGCTTGCGAAAAAAGGTGGGAAATCCGGCCTCTGGTTAAACCCCGCCGGTGTGCCAGAATGGGTGATGGATCTGGTGAATCCACCCGCCACAAAACTTCTAGCAGGCCGCACGGCAGCGGTACTAACTTTGAGCGACCGCGCCGCCAAAGGTGAATATGAAGATGTTTCGGGAGAAACACTCAAAGCCGCATTGGAAGATGTCGGGTGCAGTATTTGCGATTATCAGGTCATCCCTGATGATAAAGACGGCATCGCCACCACCGTGCAGAAAATGGTGAGTCACCATAGGCCACATCTTATCATAACCACTGGCGGCACTGGCGTTTCACCGCGTGATTACACACCCGAAGCATTGCTGCCCTTGTTCGATAAAGAAATCCCAGGCGTTGGTGAACTGCTCAGACATGACGGCGCACAGTACACGCCACTTTCATGGAGCAGCCGTGCCGTTGGCGGTATCATAGGCTCTACGCTGGTCATCACGCTTCCTGGAAACCCTGCTGCCGTCGCTGAGGGATTAAGTGCCTTGTTGCCGAAACTAATCCCGCATCTTATCCACATTACAAATGGAGAGAAATAATGATTTCCTACGAAGAGGCATTAAAGATTATCACTAGCCAAGCGGGTGCCGCCAAAGCACAGCAAGTGCCACTTATGCAGGCGCTTGGGAGAATTGCGGCTGAGGATATGATAAGCCCAATTCAGGTGCCGAGCTTTCGCAATAGCGCGATGGATGGATTCGCCGTGTGCGCGGCCCAGCTTGCAAGCGCCAGTGAACAAAGCCCTGTAAGCCTGAAGATTCAGGCGGCGATTGCCGCAGGAGATATTGCCTCTGTCGGGCAAGCGGAAACCGCCGCGCAGATCATGACAGGCGCTTTTGTGCCAGAGCCTTATGACGCTATTGTGCCAGTGGAGCTAGTGAATATAAGCGGCGATAGGGTGACGTTCATCAAGCCTGCCCGCGTAGGTGATCATGTCCGGCATCCGGGTGAGGATGTGACGAAGGGTCAGTTCGTATTGCACCGTGGCGAAACCATTACGCCCGAAATCATCATGCTTCTTTCTAGTTTGGGCATCACGGAAGTGGTGATTGCGAATGTGCAACGCCTGCATATCCTAAGTACGGGCAATGAAATCACGGATGATTATAACAAGCCGGTACAAGGCGCGCAGATATATAATTCCAACGCGCCGTATCTGATGGCTACCGTGCAGCAGCAAGGGTTGGAAGTATGCTATGAAGGCATCGTGCGCGATGATCCGGCTCTGTTCGAAAGCAAAATTGTCGCCATCAAAGAGCCTGCAATTATCATCAGCACCGGCGCGGTTTCTAAAGGAGTCTGGGATTTTATCCCTGAGAGTTTGAAGAATATGGGCGCAACGATTCATTTCCACCGTGTCAATATACGCCCTGGAAAGCCTGTGCTGTTTGCAGCACTACCAAATGGTAGCTTCTATTTTGGCTTGCCAGGAAATCCGATTTCAGCGGCAATTGGTTTCACTTTCTTCGTGATGCCGTTGGTGCGTACATTGCAAGGCCAGCCTAATACGGCACCGCTTATGGCCACACTGGAAAATAGTTTCACCAAGAAAGGTGACTTCCGCCAATTCTTAAAAGCCTCAGTCTGGCTGGATGAAACGGGTAGCTTGCGCGTACAGATCAGCGATGGTCAGGAGTCATTCAAAATAAGCCCGATGGCCGCGAATAATGCATGGGTGGTTCTGGAGGAAGGAGCCACGCAAGTCAAAGCGGGAGAGCACGTACCTGTTATGCTTTACGCCGCATTAAAAATAACAAGCCGAAGCGAGGATAAAACATTATGTCAGGCAGCATAACCCTTACCGTCAATCTCTTCGGTGCGTTTCGTGGGCATGAAAATGGCAAACCGCTCACGCTGAGCCTGCCACATGGCGCTACGCTTGTGCAGGCTCGCAGCGCACTCAAAGCGGCACTGAATGATCATCCGCTGATTGATGATTCTGCACTGGCCGATGAAACGCAGATTCTTCCTGAAGATGCCGTATTCGAGCGCGACACTCAGCTCGCCATTCTTCCTCCTGTGTGCGGAGGCTAAAGATGACGCAATCTATCTATACTGGCATCAGCGAAGAAACACTTTCGATTCAGAAAGCCGCCGATTTTGTGGATACAGCAGAAAACGGCGCATTAAATATGTTTGTCGGCAAGGTGCGTAATCACAATATGGGTAAGGCCGTGAACGCCGTGAGTTACGATGTATTCGCACCGCTGGCCTGCAATGTGTTTCAGGAAATCTGCGCGGAAGCTAAAGCTGAGTTCAGCGAACGCTTGCGGTTTTATATCGAGCATTATAAAGGCAAGCTGGAAATTGGTGGCATTAGCGTCATCATCGCTGTCGGCTCACCCCACCGCGATGAATCCTTTAAGGCCTGTCGTTACCTCATCGAGCAGCTCAAAATCCGTGCACCCGTATGGAAGCAGGAGCATTATGTGGATGGCGATAGTGAGTGGGTAAAAGGCCATGCGCTTTGTGGGCATCATCATGGATGACATCGCCGCAGTCATTCTGGTCGGCGGAAAATCCTCGCGCATGGGGCAGGATAAAGCATTACTACCCTACAAAGGAAAACGGCTGGTAGATGTGGTGGCGGATACGATTCGAGCCGCTGGCGTTTCGCGCATTTATGTGAGCGGTAAAATTGCAGATTATCCAAGTTTTCCTGATCTGCTTTCAGGATGTGGGCCAGTAAGCGGTATCTGTTCCTGCATTTTAAGGTTGTCTATGAATTATAAGCGGCTGCTTTTCGTTCCGGTAGATATGCCTTACCTGACAGCAGACCTGATTCGGCTGCTCGTTGATTGTCCTGCGCATAAGCCACACCACATTGAAGGACATCCGCTTCCCTGTATTGTTCCGACCGATGAAACGGTCATAGGGCATGCCGATAAATGCATTCAAGAGTTGGTAAAGAAAAGGAAGTTATCTGTAAAAGAATTTCTTGCGAGCCTGAATGCGGCATTCGTGCCGCTACCAGAACAGATAGAAAAAGCGCTCACCAACACCAACACACCCGAAGAATGGCAGGAGGTTATCTCATGAATCTGCGGATTAGTGAAAATCAGCTTCGCTTTCGCATCACGCAAGGCGAAACAGAACTATTAACGCGGGATGGCGTGCTTGCTTTTTCGCTCAATCTCGGCGCGCAGACGGTGGAATATTCTGTGGCACTTGCAGAGATAGAACAAACCTTGGCATTGGACGTACAGAAAACTGCGTGGAAGCTGCTGGTGGATCGCAAAGATTTTAGTCAGTTTCTGGCATCACTGCCCTCACGTGAAGGGATTGAGCAAACGGTCACGATGAATGGTGCTCAGATTGAACTGGTGCTGGAGGTGGATGTCCGGCGTAAACGCTGACGCTGCGCGCGCTGCTCCATCTTTTCCAAAGCAACAAAGCACAACATCACTACTACAGCAAAGCATGCCAGGAATTCTGGATAAGACCATACGCCATAAGCGAGTGGTTTGGCGCATCCCAGAATGGCACCGTAAATCCAACAGGCAATGTTGACGCTTGCAAGCCGCAGCATGGGCCGAGGATTCCCTAATTTGAGCTTCGGCACCGCGTAGCGGCGCATAGCTTGTGTGGAAAGAAACCAAATAACTACAACAGTGACCTTACACCAGAGCTTGGGGTTAGCGAGATATGCATCAAAACCCTTTTGCCAGACGCCAAGGCCAATAAGCGTAAAGCCGGAAAGCCATAAATGCACATCGGCGTAGCGAATAATCCGCGTCCATGTCTTATCGTAGGGAATAATGCCCAGCAGGCTTTTAAGCGAGAAATGGATGTAAATCAGCCCAAACGCAAAGCCCAGTACATGCCAGAATGCAGAGAGCGTAACCAGAAAGCCAATGACTTCGCTCATGCGAGTTCATCCTTCCAGCGCACAATTCCGCCGGTGATGTGGGCAACGTTTCTGAAGCCCAGCGTGACAAGGTGAGAAGCTGCTGAGAAGCTGCGTATGCCATGCTGGCAATAGACAATTACTTGTGTATCCGAGGCAATATCGCCCACCGAGTCTTCGTTGGAAAGCAATGTGCCAAGCGGAATATGTAGTGCCTTTGGAATTCGCCCTGAAGTCAGCTCATGCGCCTCACGCACATCAATAAACACGGCTTCACCTATCCGTTTTGCTGCGTCTTCCGCACTGATATTTTTTACGTCCGACCTTGCCGTGCATGATGCCTCTGCCTGCTCCAGCACAATATCATTGGGATCACGCGAACAAATAGCGCATTGGTGGTGTTTATGCAGTTTGAGCGTTTTGGTTTGCATACTGCGCGCATCGAGTATCCAGAGTGTGCCCAGCAGCGGCTCCAGATTCTTTTCCTTGCACCACTTAAGCCCCAGCGCCATTTTAATGGCTTCAAGCGCCTGCACGGTTCCAGCAATACCTGCCATAGCGCCGATGACACCCGCCTCAGCGCAGTTTGGGATATGGCCGCTAGGTGGCTTTGGGTACAGACAACGGTAACATGGTCCATGCCCCGCCCAGAACACTGACACTTGCGCCACAAACCCAAGTATTGAACCATAAACCAGTGGCTTGCCGAACTTGACGCAAGCATCGTTAATCAGAAACTTGCTGCTGAAATTATCCGTGCCGTCGATGATGACATCATAGTTATTCACCAGATGTTCGGCGTTTTCTGTATTGAATCGCTCGTGATACGCCTCAATCTGGCACTCAGAATTCAATTCAGCCAGTGCAGCCTTCGCAGCCTCTACCTTAGGCGCGCCCTGATCGGTTTCCTTAAACAACACCTGCCGTTGCAGGTTACTGATATCCACCGCGTCATCATCCACCAGCCCGATCCTGCCAATGCCCGCCGCCGCCAGATAAAGCAAAGCAGGCGAGCCAAGCCCACCCGCACCAATGCATAGCACCGAGGCAGATTTAAGGCATTCCTGTCCTTCTTGTCCCATTTCGGGAAGAATGGTTTGGCGAGCATAGCGATTCATACAACCACGCTAGAATGTCATCGGATTCCAGAGATTGATCTGGGTCAACAAGAAGTAATGATCTTGCAATTAAATTAATAACCACCCCGTTAAGCCCTTGTTAACCATAGGCCGCATACTCGCTGAGAGTAGTTGATCTGTATCAATCCCCTAATACCACAAACTCCATAGGCTTGAGGTAACATTATGGAGATAGGGTTATGCTGCACGCACAAACATCACAACAATCAAAGTCTCAGAAAGATCAGAGAGACTGGACACAAGCTACCGACAAAGAACTCATCGCCCATGTGCTGGAGCGCTATCATGTGCGACACCGTGAGCAGCTGCCGGAGTTGATTGCATTGGCCAAAAAGGTCGAGCGCGTGCATGCTGAGCATCCGGATGTGCCCACTGGCTTAGCGGCACACCTCACCAATATGCTGCAGGAACTCGAAAGCCATATGCAGAAGGAAGAGCGCATCCTATTCCCCATGATTCTACGCGGTCAGAAAGCCATGGCTGTTGGTCCCATTTCCGTGATGGAATCCGAGCATATTCAGCACATGGAGGCACTTCAGAAAATGCTAATGCTTGCCCATCAGCTTCAAATGCCAGAGGCTGCATGTAACAGCTGGCGCACGCTTTATGAGGGGGTTGGTGAATTACGCGATGACCTGATGGAACATATCCGATTAGAAAATGAGTTTCTATTCAAAGATAGTACCAATAGTGCCGAGCATATGTGCTGCGGCGGATGCGGCGGCAGGTGATCTATGACCAGAAGCCAGAGCTTAACAGGAGTTGAGCGTACATTCGCTAAGAATGAAGTGATTGTCAGCAAGACGGATACCAAAGGTATTATCACCTACGCCAACGAGGTCTTTCTGAAACTGGCAGACTATAGTCTTCAGGAAATTCTTGGAAAGCCGCACAATGTTATTCGGCATCCTGATATGCCGAAACTGGTGTATAAATTACTCTGGGAGCGCATCAAAAGCGGTAAGGAAATTTTCGCCTATGTCGTGAATCGTTCAAGGAATGGCGATCACTATTGGGTGTTCGCGCACATCACTCCATCGTTTGATACAGCTAAAAATATCGTAGGTGCCCACTCAAACCGTCGCTGTCCAGAACCGCAGGCGATTAAAACAATCACCCCGATTTATCAGCTCTTGAAACAGGAAGAAGAAAAACACCCCATGGCAAAAGATGGTATGGCGGCTTCACTTGCGCTGCTCAATTCCGTCCTTGCTGAGAAAGGAGTCAGCTATGATGAATTTATCCTCTCTCTCTAAAACGGGGTGGTTAGGCATTTTATCAACCGTCGCCATCATTGTCGCGCTGTTTAAGCCAAGCTATGCCTCTTTTCTGTTAAGCGTAGCCGTCATTTTTCTGGGGGCACAAGCCTACTACATTCATAGAATGAAGGTGATGGCGCGTCTAATCGCTGAGATTACAGGCCGGTGCGCGGCGGGCGATATGGAGTCACGAATTCTGCTGCCCAAAGAGCGCGGCGATCTGGCTGCGATGATTAACCGGATTAATGACAGCATTGATATGGCCGATGCCTATGTGCGTGAGTCGCTAGCGACACTGGAACATGCAGCAGAAGAAAAATACTACCGCAAGATTGTGCTGGTAGGCATGGATGGCTGCTATAAAAATGGCGCTGAAATTATGAATGGCGGCATGGATGCCATTCGCCGCAATATGATTCGTTCTGTTCAGAAAGCTGCCAGTAGACTTGAAGAAACGGTGAAGAAAACAGCAAATGATCTCGCTGCCTCCACCAGACAACTTCAGGCGATGTCGGATATGTTATCGACCGTTGCTGAGAAAAGCTCAACACAGGCAACAGGCCTTACTAATGCCAGCGATGATGCTTCCAGAAACGTGAGTACTGTCGCAGCAGCGGTAGAAGAGCTTTCCGCCTCAATTGGAGAAATTAATCAGCAAATAAATCAATCCAGCACGATTGCGCGTCAGGCAACGGATAAAGCATCGCAGACGAATACTGTGCTTGCCAAGCTGACATCTGGCGCAGAGAAGATTGGTGGTATTATTGACATGATTAATGGGATCGCTGGGCAGATTAATCTGCTGGCGCTCAACGCAACAATTGAGTCTGCCCGTGCAGGAGATGCGGGCAAAGGCTTTGCGGTAGTAGCTTCTGAAGTCAAAACTCTTGCAAATCAGACGACGAAAGCAACGGTAGAAATCACCGAATATATTAATGCAACGCGGGAAGCCATTCACCAGACCACTGCATCAGTCAGAGAAATTGCCGCTGTTGTGCAAAAGGTAGATGAGATTGCCACCGCCATTGCCGCTGCCATGGAAGAACAAACGGCAGCTACGCGCGAAATATCACATTCGATTCAGAAAACCGCACAAAATACCGCGTTAGTATCAAGTGCAGTAAGCGATATGTCTCTAGCTGCACAGCAAACGGGAACCGCTGCAAAAGATATGAAACAATCTTCTTCGGATTTGACAGCACAATCTGGCGTCTTGCACCGTGAGATCGATAGCTTCATTGCTGAAATCCAGAATGCTGCTTAGCGTCTAGAGGCCATCAAGTGGATTAATGCCCAGAAGGTGCTTGTGAAGCAGTAGCGCGCATCCATATAGAGTCACACTGGCGACGATTCGCACGAAGCCAATCTCTCTGAAAGCCCTGTATATGGTGTCTTCTGGCATTTTCATAAATGGAATAATGGAAGTATTTTTTAACAATGCAGGGGAGGATTGTTGCATCTGCAGCGTATTCTTAACCATCGCAAAAATGGCGATGACAATCATACATACAAACAATAGAACGCGCTTACTATCCCCAACGCTCAGCAGATGCATTAAAGCCCAAAGCACTATCCCGATGCTCCCTGGAAAGCGGCTCACGCGATAAATACCATACGGCACTGATGTTTTGGGATATGGCGAACTTACACGGCAGACCATAAAGAAAAAGGCAATCGGCATAAAGGTAACGACCCAAGACCTTAAGACAAAAAAAGGCTCATAGAGCGGGATATAATCATCAAATTTTTGATAGCTGTGAATCACCGCAAACAATGCGGCCAAGGAAATGGCAGAGTACAGCGTGTAAAAAAGCGGTTTGGGTAAGAAACCGACCAGCTTCTTCCTGACCCAAGGCCATGAGAGTAGCGCATGTGATAAAAAAAGCAGCGTAAGGCTTATGATATAGTGTGTCATGGCGGTAAATTAGTCGATTCTGCGGGCTTGCGTTTGACCTGCATCAGTTTTTATTCTGTGCAGTCACGCAATATAGTCTCATCGAAAACGAGAAAGAAACACCATGACACCAGAAGAACTTATTCTTACCGCCCTGATTTTTATTGCTGCTACGCTTTATTCCAGCGTGGGTCATGCAGGAGCATCGGGCTATCTGGCGGCGATGGCCTTGTTCGGGCTTGCCCCGGAAACCATGCGCCCCACAGCACTTGCGCTGAATGTGCTAGTCGCCTCACTTGCAACCTATCGCTACACACGCGCAGGTCAGAATGACATTAAGCTGCTGATACCGTTTGTTGTCGCCTCCATCCCCGCCGCATTTATCGGAGGCATGATTCATGTACCCGCTGCTTTTTATAAACCTCTGATTGGAATCATATTACTACTCTCGGCATTTCAACTTTTACGTACTGCTAATACATCAAAACAAAAAGATCGGAAGGTGCAGCGCCCTCCGCTTGCAGCGTCACTGGCTACAGGCGCAGGTCTTGGGTTGCTTGCAGGTTTAAGCGGCACAGGCGGCGGCATTTTCCTCAGCCCACTACTGTTATTCATGGGCTGGGCACCCACGCGCAATGTGTCGGGCATTGCTGCCAGTTTTATTCTCGTCAATTCCATTTCAGGATTGCTTGGGAATATGTCTTCGCTTCAGGCTTTACCCTCGGCACTTCCCGTGTGGGCAGGCGCAGTGCTGCTGGGAGGGCTTATCGGCACGCAACTGGGCACACGTACCCTTACCATCCCAGGCATTCGCATTATGCTGGCGCTGGTATTGGTAATTGCGGGTGGGAAGATGCTTCTGACATAAAAAGCCCAGCAAGAAAGCGGGGTTTAAAAATTAATACAAAAAACACTTTCCGCTGATCTTCGTCGGATGAGTCCTCCAAGTTTTTTACCGACAGCCCACAACCGCTTGTTTGCTTATCACCACGTCATCCAGCGTATGCTGGTCAAGTGTGTTAATAAAAGCCTTGCTTGCATCTCCCAGAAAATGCTTCAGCTTGCAGGCGCTGACGACCCTACAGGTGTTAGTTTTAAGGTTGAAGCATTCCACCAGATACAAATTCGGCTCCAGTGCCAGAACAAGATCACCCAAGTGCAGTTCTTGAGGTTTACACGCCAGTCGAATGCCGCCGCCTTTACCTTTGCTGCTGGTGACATAACCAAGTTGGGCAAGGCGATGCACCACCTTCACCAGATGGTTTCTGGAGATGCCGTAATGCTCGGCTATTTCACGCACGCTGTACAATCTATCCGGCTGTGCGGCCAGATACATCAGGCTTCGCAAGCCGTAATCAGTAAATTGGGTGAGTTGCATAATCGCCTTGTAAATATCCGAGAAGTGATCATAACCATAATATGTATTTTATCTACATATTATAAAGGAGATGCCATGTTAGACGAAAAAACCATTGCGATTGTTAAATCCACCGCCCCCGTGCTGGCAGAGCATGGCGAAACGCTAACCAAGCATTTTTATAAACGGATGTTCTCACATAATCCGGAAGTAGCTCCGTTCTTTAACCCGGCGCATCAGACCGCAGGCAAACAGCAACGCGCTTTGGCTGGCGCAATTACGGCATATGCTGCCAACATCGATAATTTGGAAGTTTTGGGTGGCGCGGTGGAACTGATTGCCCAAAAGCACGCATCGCTCATGATTAAGCCAGAGCATTATCCGATTGTGGGTGAAAACCTGCTTACATCCATTCGTGAAGTATTGGGAGGCCGCAACGGATGACATTATCAACGCATGGGCTGCTGCCTATGGCTTTCTTGCCGATATTTTAATTGGCCGCGAAAAGCAAATTTATGATGAGAACGCTAAAAAACCCGGTGGCTGGGAAGGATTCAAATCATTCCGCGTCAGTCGTAAGGAAAAAGAAAGCAGCAACATCACCTCGGTCTATCTGGTTGCCGCCGATGGCGCACCGCTCCCTGCATTCAAGCCGGGGCAATATATCACCGTGCGGGTCAAAAACCCGGACGGGCAAACCACCATGCGCAATTACAGCCTGTCCGACAAACCGGCCAGCCGCATTCCGCATCAGTGTGAAACGCGAATTACCGCCTGAAGCGAATACGCCAGCGGGTTATGTTTCCAATATGCTGCACGACAAAGTGGAGTCGGGCGATACGATTGAAATCGCGCCGCCGTGCGGGGAATTCTTCCTCGATGTAACCG